>JBBKXS010000390.1:0-3146 GCA_037969605.1 Flavobacteriaceae bacterium | reverse complement strand
TTGTTCGAAGCTGCATCCAATTCAAAAATATTGAAGGCAAAATCTTCATCTTCTTTTTCTGTGCCATCACTATTGATCATTTTGGCAAGAATACGGGCACAAGTAGTTTTACCAACACCCCTTGGACCTGTAAACAATAAAGCTTGGGCTAAATGATTTTGTTCAATGGCATTCAATAAGGTATTGGTAATGGCTTGTTGACCAACAACATCCTTAAAGGATTGTGGTCTATATTTACGAGCCGATACGATGAAATGTTCCATTGAAATTTATTAGAATAACAAAGTTAAAAATTCAGCCTAATTTAAGGAATTATGTCCTCTAAATTTAAAAGTAGTTATTAACAATTTGTGTACTTTTGCACCAAGTAAATCGCCTTATCGCTGTCCCGATTGTCGGGATGGAGGAAAGTCCGAACACCATAGTGCAACATAGTGGTTAACGGCCACCAGTCGTGAGGCTAGGAACAGTGCAACAGAAAGCAAGTACAGGTTATGCTGTAGTGAAATCAGGTAAACTCTATGTGGTGCAATGTCATGTATACCAACGTTTGAGGGCTGCACGCTCGATTGTTGGAGGGTAGGCAGCTAAAGTTTACTGGTAACAGTAAACGCAGATAAATGATAAGGGCTCTTTCTTTATAGAGAATTCTTTTTCTAAAAAAGAAAAAGTACAGAATTCGGCTTATAGATTTGCTTATATAAACAGAAGTGCGACCATTTTGGTCGCACTTGTTGTTTTTAAAATAATAAATTTTAAAGAATTATTTTTTTGAAGAATAATAAAGATCTGGGCGCATCCATCCAGAAACCTCTTCAAATTTAGAAGTGGCACTCATAATCTTACCAAATGCTTTACCAAAATCTTCACCCAAGAGTTCATCATTAGCTTTACCTCTTGTGGCGGAATCAATTTCATCTTTTGCAGCAACAGCTACCATATAATAACTGTCTGTAACTCCAAAACCAGAACGATATACTCGGTAATACTCTTTAGAGCCTTTGCTCGCAAATAAATCTTTAACACCTTTCATTGCTTCTCCTAACTTACCTTGATTTTCAGGTTTATAATATAGAAAATAAAATTTTCTATAATTTTCACCTTCAGGAGTTTGTGTGATACCCTCTGGCATATAGGACAAGCCTTCATCTAAAATAAGGACATAATCACCATGTTTGTCGTAGCATGTGTTAAAGTTTTTAAACATATTTCCCCAGTCATCTCCCATTGCTTTTGCCATATCTGCAAATACATTTTTATCAAGTTCCGCATAGTTTTCCATTGGACTTACATACATATACCTCATGTCACTAGTACTAGTTAAAATCCAACTAGCTTGAGGATTATGTTTTTTACAGGCTTCTGCAAACTCTTTGGCTATTTTTTCATATTCCTGAACTTTCGATGGATTTACATAGTCAACATGCACTTGATACATTTTTTGAGCTTGGGAAATATTGATTGTAAAGCATAGCATTAATGCCAAAAATAAAATTGATTTAATTGTTTTCATATTTGAATCGTTTATGGTTAATATTTTTTAATTTAAAGTTTTTCCTAATTGTTGCATCAAGTTCAATTGATCGTAGAAGACATTTTCTTCATCTACTTTGCCTTCACCATTAAAATGAATGCGTGATATACCAAAAGCTTTTACTTTTTTATCTGTTGCTGGGGAACCATTAAATTCTCCGGTATTGGTTCCGGTCATTTCCCAGTGGGTAAATTGTGTATTGTTAAAAATTGGAGATCTATGTAAAAGGGTGATTTTAAAGTCAGGAAAACCTTTAAAGAAAACATCCATTTTTTCGGCCAATTCATTCGCCCCTGTTGCATCTTTAACATCGTTCATATATCTTACAAAATTATCGGCTAAAACATCACTCAAGACGGCTTTATTTTTCTTGTTAAGGAATTCATTCACAAACTTATCTACTTGGGCAGTGATAGTTTTGTCTTCAACAGACATATTGTTGGCTTTTTCAATTTCTGCAAGTGCATCGGTTATTGGTGCAGTATCATAATAATCATATAGCTCTACAACTTTACCATCTACATATTGTGATGCTATATGAACGGGAACATCTATTTCTTGACCATTGGCTTTAAGGGTGCCGTGCCAATTGGCCCAATAGTAGACCCAAGTTTCATTATCGGAGTCTAATACCATTTCAATGAAAGAGCCCTTATCCTGAAAACCGTAAGAAGAGAAATTTGCAAGCATTTCCTTTTGGGCATTTTCAAGAACGGTAGCAGTTATACTTTTGAGTGAATTCACGTAAATTTTAGCAGTATCCGCAAAATGCTTATGCCATGCTTCCCAATTGCCACTGCCATATTCAGATATGCTGGCCTTAAAGGAATCGATTTCAGGGGATTCTGAAAAATAACGCTGTTCTTGGTTTTGACAAGCAGTAAATAAAATTACAGCAAGTCCTAATAAAAAAAGTTTTTTCATTGTTTTGATTTTAATTGGTTAATAGCCTTAATTGATAGCCATAATGGTAAAACTAAATAAATGATATTTCTATTCAGATTAATTGAAGTTAAGTAAATTTAAGAAAGGAGCCTCTTTGAGAGCGTCATCTAATTTACTAAAAATAAATGAGATTCAGAAATATCTTACGAAAAGTATTAAATATATTAATGAGATTCTAGTTCAAAAAAGCTAAACATATTTCCACCATAACTTTTGGAATAAGAGAAATGGTTCAATACAGATAAGTCGGTATGTTTAGAATGCTCAACAATCAAAAGCCCTTCATTTTCTAACATCGAATTATCAAAAACAAGCTGGACGATGTTTTCAAATTGTTCATTGGTAAAAGCATAAGGTGGGTCTGCAAAAATGATAGTGGCTGTCATGCTTGACTTTTCAAGGAATTTATAAACATCGCTTTTAATGGTCTGTATGGACATTTTAAAGGCTTCTGCTGTTTCATTGATAAATTTAATGCAGCCAAAGTCCTCATCCACGGCTATGATTTGTTGTGTACCTCGTGAGGCAAATTCATAGCTTATGCTTCCTGTTCCTGCAAATAGATCTAGTACTGAAATCTCATCAAAATAATAGTGGTTGTTCAATAAAGAAAACCATTTATGATACGGTGGAAATAGTGGTACCGAAACTCAACTACTTTATACTG
>JBBKXS010000389.1:0-4368 GCA_037969605.1 Flavobacteriaceae bacterium | reverse complement strand
AATCTGTTGGCAACTGTATAATTATACTCTTTACAAATTTCCATAAAGCTATACATATCTGCAAACTTATGCCGTAAGGCCTGATACTTGTTAATAGCCTTCCCGAAAGTTTTTCTTTCTGACATATATTGTTGTGCATAATCAAGTGCATATTCGGCTCTTGCATGGGCATTGATCCCCATAATCAAACGCTCTAAAGAAAAATGCTGCATTATATAAGTAAATCCTTTGTTTAATTCACCCATCAAATTGTTAGCAGGAATACTTACATTATCAAAAGCGATTTCAGCAGTATCTGAAGCTCTCCAACCTAATTTATCGAGTTTTGAAGTAGAGACCCCAGACAAGTCCTTGTCCACAATAAACATACTTATTCCTTTATTCCCTAACTCTGGATTTGTTTTAGCTGCAACAACCATATAATCACAATAAACTCCATTAGTAATGAATGTTTTAGACCCATTAATAATATAGTTATCTCCTTTTTTAATAGCAGTTGTACGCATACCTGCAACATCACTGCCACCAAAAGGTTCGGTCACACAAAGGCATCCAATTTTGTCTCCTGAAATACTTGGTGCCAAATAACTTTGTTTAATATCATGGTTGCCTTCTTTATTGACATGGGTCATTGCCAAATAACAATGGGCCCAAATTGCTGCTGCAAAACCACCAGAGTTTATTTTTTGCAATTCTTCAAGAAGAATTACGGTGTAAAACAGATCTAAACCCAAACCCCCATATTGTTCCGGATAAGCCAAACCGAAAAAGCCCATATCACCAAACTTTTTCCAAATAAAGCGTTCTATTGTTCCTGTTTTTTCCCATTTTTCAATGTGTGGAACCACTTCCTTTTGCAGAAAATCCTTTAAACTCTGTCTAAACATTTGATGTTCTTCCGTGAAGTACATACTACTCATAAATGCAATTTTTATAATATTATTCGAGGGTCAAATATAATTTAATTATCTCAATTTTATTTACTGGAAAATTTTTAACTTTTGATAATTCGTCAAGTGACTTAAACCCTTCCCTCAAGGTTCGCTCTTCAATAATATGATGTGCTATTTCGTAATCTATATATTGAATCGTTACCAATTCATTGGTCGTCGCCGTATTCAAATTTAATTTTTGAACTTCTCTAGGCGTTTTTACGGTGAAATCATTTATGACCCGCTCTATAACCTCTGGTGTCAGTCCATATATATCTTGAAGTTGTATATCAGAAATAAAACCACCCTTGAACTTGTCCCGATATTTAATAATACGTTCTGATAATGCCACTCCAATACCATTAACGCTCTGAAGTTGTTGAGTTGTTGCAGTATTTAAATCATGTTTTTGGGAATAAGTTTTGGATGTTGCATTCTTTTGAAATGTTACTGTTGAATTTGGTTTAGGATTGGTTACCCATTCAGGAAATTGAAAATATGGCGAAATTATCCCAAGCAAAGAGTCTGAAACTTTTGTAACGTTTTGAAATTCTTTGGCCGAATTGATCCATTTGTTTTCTTTTCTAAAAGCTAAAAGCCTATCAATTTCTTCATTGCTCATTCCCAAAGTGTAGCCTTTAAAATCGGTAATGTAATTAGGATTGAAAGGATAAGTTTTTGGTTTGTTGTTTTCAATTTCAACCAGCCGCAACGAATCTATTTCATTTTGATAAATTTCCAAGTCCTTTGGGTTTGCTTCAATATGATCAGTTGAAAAGTCAACAAAGAAATAAATGCATTGAGATGCTAATATCAAAAACAGCAATAAAAAAATCCCACTCCGCTGGTTTTTGGTAAACAGGAAATGGGATTTCATAGCTTTTAATCAAGAAAAAATTAATTATCTATAGCTTCTTTCTTTAAGTTGATGGCATCAAGATATCTCTTCAATTGCTTTTTAACAACAGGGAATAAGAAATATAGACCTATCATATTTGGGAATACCATAGCAAAAATCATAGCGTCTGAGAAATCCCAGATGGAACCCATACTTGCTGCGGCCCCAATAATTATGAATACGCAAAACAAAAATTTGTAGGTTAGATCGGCAACTTTTCCTCTTCCGAATAAGTACTTCCAAGATTGCAACCCATAATAAGACCACGATATCATTGTAGATACCGCAAACAACACGACAGCGATTGTCAAAAAGATATTAGAATATGGTATGTATTCTGCAAAGGCCTTGGCCGTAATGCCTGCTCCTTCAAAGGATTCGCCATCTATAATTGCCACGCCTTGTCCAGTGATGTCACCATATTCGAAGAAACCTCCAAAATTATATATGATAATTACCAATGCTGTCATTGTACAGATTACAACCGTGTCTATAAACGGCTCCAATAAAGCAACCAGACCTTCACTTGCCGAATACTTTGTACGAACCGCAGAGTGAGCAATAGAGGCAGAACCTGCACCAGCTTCGTTAGAAAATGCTGCTCTTTTGAAACCAACCAACAGGACACCAATAAAACCGCCAACACCGACGGCTCTAGGATTGAACGCTTCAGCAAAAATTAAACTAATGGCATCATCCATTAGGGAGTAATTACTCAAGATGATGAAAAGACAACACAAAATATATAAAATTGCCATAAAAGGCACTACTTTTTCTGTTACAGAAGCAATTCGCTTAATACCTCCGATTATAATAATCCCTACCAAAATTGCCAATGTTACGCCAATCCAAAATCCTGCACCTGTACTTGTCAATCCAAGCAAATCTTTTAGCACTATAGTCGCTTGGTTAGATTGGGCAGCGTTGCCACCTCCAAAAGAACCGCCAATACAAAATATCGCAAATAAAACAGCAGCAATTTTACCTAAAGTTGCAAATCCTTTATCTTTTAAACCTTTTTTAAGATAATACATTGGTCCACCATATACCGTTCCATCAGCTCCAACATCTCTATACTGTACGCCTAAAGTACACTCCACAAATTTTGTAGACATTCCGAGTAAACCACAAACTATCATCCAGAACGTAGCTCCAGGGCCTCCTAATGCAATTGCTAAAGCCACACCTGCAATGTTACCATTACCAACTGTACCCGAAACAGCCGTTGCCAAAGCTTGAAAATGGCTCACTTCACCATCAGAACTTTCATCTCTTATTGTATCTATTATATCACCATCGACAGCTAAATCATTTTCCATACTTACCAAATGCTCATCCATGTCAACATTCGTCAAATCTTGACCTTGAGCAATTCCTCGTTCACCGTAAAGTTCTTTAGCACCATGCTTTTCGATATCTTCATATTTTCCTCTAACGGTCTTTATAGCTTTTCCAAAATATCGAAAATTAGGAAACCCAAAATAAAGCGTGAAAAAAGCAGCGCTACCTACCAAAAGAACAATTACAAATGGAGCACCAGGAAAAACTTCAAAGAAAATTACTCTTGAGAAAAAGTCAGAAATAGGAGCAAATGCTTGATCAATTTGTTCATCGATGCCAACTTCGGTAGTTTCCTGAGCAAATAATATTACTGGTAAAATTAATGCTAAAATGGAAAGAAGATATTTCTTCATAAGATAGTGATGTGTTAGTTAGAAAATTTAAGCCGACAAGATGCTAAAAAAAAATGAGTTATTAAAACAATGGTTGTTAAAATGATTTAGGCTCATTTCATATTGTATATAGAATTTAATTTTTTCATTTTGTTCAAGACATCCCAAAACAATGATTATGGAATTAGGGCTCATTTTATAAATGTGTTGGTCATGGGTCAAAGATCAAATACCGAAGAACGCTTTGTGTACACCAAATCCTTAATACGCATCAAAAAGGAAATAAACAAATACAAGGCAAAGCCGAACCCTAAAGTCACAAACGTTAGATACATAAATGAGGTCCTCACTACTTTGGCCCTAATACCCAAACGATCAGCAATACGCTGACAGACATGGAAGCCATGTTTTTGAAAATAAAGCAAGGTCTTGTAAAAAATGTTCATATTAACAAAGTTGATGAATTTTTTGAAACAAAAAAAGCCACTTTAAAAATAAGTGGCTTTAGTTTTATATAATGTTTTTAATGATGAATTATCGGGTCTGGATTTCCGTCAGGATCCCCAATAACTGTACCATCCGATTTAGGGGTTCCTAATAATAAAACTCCGGCTGCATGTGGTGCTGCCATTGAAGTTCCACTAATAGTATTATAACCACCATCTTTCCATGTTGAATATACACCAACACCTGGAGCGCAATAATCTACAGGTGGATTTCCATAATTCGAAAAAGATGCCCAATTATTACTACTATTCATAGCAGAAATGGTATAAATATTATTCCCATTTGCTCTTGCGGGTGAATGGTTATTGGCGTGATCCGACTCATTGCCTGCCGCCAAAGCAAATTTTACATTAGAAGA
>JBBKXS010000388.1:0-2526 GCA_037969605.1 Flavobacteriaceae bacterium | reverse complement strand
TTATAATAGTATGAAAATCATTGGTCAACAAACCAATATAATCAAAAAGGTAGTTATTTTAACACCTCAAATTCTTTGACTTCTCAAAACCCTCGTAAATACTAGGATATGTGGGACAGGTTTGAATCCAGTCGAGGTCACGAATAAACAAAAAAAAGCAAGCAAGATATAAAGCTTGCTTTTTTATTTTGAGGTTTTTTGGTTTTCAAAACTGACTTAGTGGGAAATATAATCCAAAAAGTTGACCAAACTAAGTTCCGAACAGTGTTCGTGCCTTTTATTTTGCGGTTTATTTGGTATTTAATTCGGAATTTTGAGAGAAATCCAATTTTGAAAATTGGCTTTTCGCTTGGTTGGTTACTTCAGTGATAACTTGCTTGTCATAAAGTGTTATAATACTAAATATTGCAAAAGCGAAATAACAAAGAAAAATTATGGTCGCAATTTTGCCATAATATTTAATTTTATTGATTTTTTCAAATTCAGATATAACTAAATTCAAATTTTTCAAAATTTGTGTATCAATGGTTAGTACGATAAATATACTAAATATAAATTGATAATCAATGAATTATAAAATTCGTTTTTAATTTCTTGAAACTTAGAACAGATTTGGCATTCCCTATAAGAATACCATAATTTACTAAAGGAAACCGATGAGTTATAGATGAAATAAATTTCGGGGATAGCTCTTATAGAAAAGAAAATTTAATATTCAATTTAGCTATTGGTAATCCTTTTTAAAATTTATTTCAATATTTTTTATAAAATTTTCAAAACATATAGTATCCTTTTGAGGCGGTGTTTTCATTGGTATTGTATAATAATGTCTTAATATCTTATAAAGCTTTAATTAAAAAAGAGTATAATTTTATTCGAATATCTCAAGGATATAATTATGCCTAAAAAATTGCATAAAGCAGATAAAATATCTTTAAATTTTCCCTCTTTTATCACTCATATAAAAGAAAAGGGCATTTCATTTTTTATAGATACCGCAAATGTAATTGAGTATTTAAAAATAATCCTAAGGAATTTTATAACCAAGAAGTTTGAGTTTCAAGAATTTTTAAAGCAATGCTATCATATTGGCAACAAATCTGTAGGCTTAATTTCCATTACAGGTATCATTGTGGGATTGGTTTTAACCATCCAATCCAGACCTCCATTAGTGGAATTTGGCGCAGTAGCCATGTTACCGGGTTTGGTTGCAGTTTCTTTAATTAGAGAAATGGGACCTGTAATTACCGCTTTAATATGTGCAGGAAAAATAGGTTCTAGCATGGGGGCCGAATTAGGCTCTATGAGAGTAACCGAACAAATTGATGCTATGGAAGTATCTAATACAAACCCCATAAATTTTTTAATAATACCTCGAGTTTTGGCAGCTACAGTAATGATACCTATACTTACTTTGTATGCCGATGCAATTGGAATTTTTGGTAGTTGGTTAGGAGTTAATATTAAAGATGATGTAAGTTTAGAATTGTTCTTAAATCAAGCATTTACTCATGTAGATTTTATGGATATCATTCCTGCGGTAATAAAAACATTCTTTTTTGGTGCTGTAATTGGTTTAGTTGGTTGTTATAAAGGGTATAATGCTGGCAGAGGTACTGAAAGTGTTGGAATTGCAGCAAATTCGGCAGTAGTAACTGCATCATTATTATTAATCATTGTAGACTTAATTGCTGTACAAATAACCGATTTATTATAATGGAAAGAAACACGAACAACGTCATTATCGATATTCAAGATTTAAAAAAAAATTTTGGAGACCAAAAGGTTCTCGATGGCATAACACTACAACTTCATGAAGAAGAAAATTTAGTGGTATTAGGAAAATCGGGTTCGGGAAAATCGGTCTTGATTAAGTGCATTGTTAAACTTTTAGAACACGACAAAGGAAGCATTTTAGTTGGGGAACATGAGCTAACCAATATTAATGAAGCAGATTTAATTGAAGTCCGTAAAAAAATAGGCTTTCTTTTTCAAGGCTCGGCATTATATGATTCTATGACAGTTAGAGAAAATTTAACCTTTGCACTTTCGCGATTAAATGAAAAATTTTCTCAAGAAGAAATAAACGATAAGATTGTTGAAGCTTTAGAAAATGTAGGTATGCCAAATTCAATCGATAAAATGCCTTCAGAATTATCGGGGGGAATGAAAAAAAGAATTGGTTTAGCCAGAACATTGGTAGTAAACCCTAACATTATATTATATGACGAACCTACAACAGGTTTAGACCCCATCACTTCTGATGAGATAAGTAAATTAATAAACAACACCCAAGCTAAATTCAAAAATTCATCCATAATAATCACACACGATATCAATTGTGTAAAAACGGTTGCAGATAGAATAGCCATGATAAAGGACGGAAAAGTATATAAAGAAGGCAGTTTAGAAGAATTCATCAACGACAAAGATCCATACGTCCAATCATTTTTTAAATAGAAGAATTATGAAAAAAAATAACAACGCATACAAAATAAAACTAGGAATTTTTGTGTCATTAGGGCT
>JBBKXS010000387.1:0-3866 GCA_037969605.1 Flavobacteriaceae bacterium | reverse complement strand
TTTATGGATAACAAAAGGGCAGACAGTTTGGGGAAGTGATCAAGCGCTGAAGAAATTTGAAAATCTATATAAAGGAACTTGGAAATTAGACCCTGACAAATCGAATTTGAAAATCTTGACATTGGACGACAACAGCCGACAAATTTATGTTCCTATAACTTTTTCAATTGGAGATCCTGGGCAAGAGCCTAAACAAATCAAGTTTTTTATGAACATGATAATGGTAAATAAATCTGGGACATGGAAAGTATCAGCGATTCTACCTATAGCGACAGCTAATTGATTTGCCATAAACGATTTGAGAATGTGCACTGCTTGCAACAAAATGTATGTGCCATTGTGGGGTTCAGTTTAAGTTTTTAGTTTTATCTTTCAAGCAACGTTCGGTGTCGTGGGACAATTTAGTAATCTTAAACCCACAACGTCACATACATAAACGTTATGCATCATTTTTATTTGGACAGATATGCTAGGACTATTCAAAAGTAAGATACCAGACTGTGACGACTTGTTTGTAAAGTATCTGAGTCCTTGGTATCCAGAGGATGAAAGACCGAAAATGACTCGACCGGACATGTATGTTATTTCTGGATTCGAGGGACAGCCACTTGAGATTGAGTCACTACAATATTTAACGGACGACTTACTTGAAAAAACAAAAAAGCAAATTCAGACTATAACTGACGCTGCACTTCAGGACTATCAAGAAATTATAGAGTCGGACAAACTTGACTTTAATGTTCTTGATGCGGTTGACAAGTTCTATAATCGAAAGAGAATTTCAGAGGTAATTAAGAACAGCGACCCGTCTGACTATTCGAATCAATACTTAGTTACCGTCTGTGAATTCGGTGCGACACTTGGACAGCTTTTCCAGGAGATTGAAGGATTTAATTGGCTATATTCGTATCCGTATTTCCATTCAATTATAGTTCACAGAGAGACTGGATTTGGAATTACGGTATTTGACTGGGCAGTAAAGAAATTTAGTGAGTATGGAGTTGACGATGGATTCGTTGCGAAATTTCATGCAGCATTGGACGGGATTGAAAATCATAGACTGCGGAAATAAAAACGATGCATAACACAATGCATGCGCAATGGTGGGTTTTGGTTTAAGGTAAAAGTGTTATCTTTCAAAATACGTTTTTGCAACGGGGACAGTGACGCACATCTTACACCCACCACTGCCCATGCACAAACGTTGTGTGTAATGTATGAAAAAATGGAATTCGTTGCCATAAAAGAAACAATTGAAGAAAATGAGGAGTTTCTCACTCATCCCGATGTCAAAGACAATGTTTACCAGACGATTGAATTCTACAAAAAAGTAGGGTTTATTCTTCCTTGGATTGGCTACTGTGTAAAAAAAGAGAATATTATTGTTGGCATGGCTGGGTTCAAAGGACAGCCAGTTGATGGAAAGGTGGAAATATCGTACGGGACAAATGAACAATTCAGACAAAAGGGAATTGGTACAGAGATTTGCAAATCAATGGTAGAGCTATCAAAAAGAACAAACCCAGAAATAATAATAACCGCTAGAACATTACCTGAAACGAATTATTCCACAAGAATTCTAGAAAAATGTGGATTTGAATTTCAAGGGACTACTAATGATAAGGATGACGGGGATGTATGGGAATGGAAATATATAAATACACATACACACAACAAAAAATAAACGCCATTAAAACGAGCGTTTATTCAAACCGTTAAACAAAACTAAAAAACTCACCTTCAACTTTTCGTTTATCTTTGTGGCAAATTTAATCCATGTCCTTTAAAGACTTACAGCTTAACAAACCCATTTTAAAAGCCATAGACGATAGTGGTTATACCGAGCCCACTTTGGTTCAGGAGCAATGCATCCCCTTGGTCTTGGCCAAAAGTGATGTGGTATGTACCGCACAAACCGGTACTGGCAAGACCGCTGCTTTTGCCTTGCCTATTTTACAATTGCTGTATGACAAACAGGATGCACCCAAAAAAGGTAAAAAAATAAGGGCTTTAATTGTCAGTCCTACACGGGAACTGGCAGCCCAAACCGGTGATAATTTTAAAACCTATGGCCAACATACCAACCTGCGTTCTACGGTTATTTATGGTGGTATTGGTATCGAACCCCAAATAGATGTGCTCACCAAAGGTATGGATATTTTGGTGGCCACTCCCGGGCGTTTACTCGATTTGCACAAACAGGATGTGGTGAATCTGGATTATATAGAAATTTTGGTCCTAGACGAAGCCGACTTGATGCTCGATATGGGCTTTATTGATGATGTCAAAAAAATTGAGCGCCTGTGTCCAGAAGCCAAACAGACTTTGTTGTTTTCGGCCACCATGCCCTATAAAGTGGAGCAATTGGCCAACACTATTTTAAAATCCCCAGAACGTGTGGAGGTGAGCCCAACCTCATCGGCAGCCAAAGATGTCAGCCAAATATTGTATTACGTTCCCAAACGCAACAAAATTGAACTGTGTTTGCACTTGCTGCGCAATACCATAAAGGGCAGTATCTTAATCTTTAGGCGCACCAAATTTGGTGTGGACAAACTGGAGCAGACCCTAACCAATAATGGCTATAAAGTGGAAACACTACATGGCGACAAAACCCAAACCGATAGGCAAACCGCCTTGGGCAAATTTAAAAATGGATATGTCAATATTTTGATTGCCACCGATGTTGCGGCACGTGGTATTGACATCAACGAACTGGATGCCGTGATTAATTTTGATATGCCCAACGTACCCGAAACCTATGTGCACCGTATTGGTCGTACTGGTCGAGCAGGTAATTTGGGAACGTCATATTCGTTCTGTTCGGCAGATGAAAAAGCCTATGTAAAAAGCATTCAGCAGCTCATTAATGTGCAAATTCCGGTGGAAGAGAATCATCCTTACCCCTTGGATCCTAAGGCCAAACCCGAAGTGCACAAATCCAAAAAAACAGGAAGCAAGTACAAAAAAGGACGAAAAGGTGAAGGTTCTAAAAAGAAAAAGAAACGCTGGTATTAGTATGACCGATGACGGAAGACGGAAGTTGTTTGTTGTTTAGGAACTACACGTCGAACCGCTTGTTAAAATAGTGTTTCAATAAGGGAACTTGAATACACAACATCACGGCAAACATAAGCAGCGAATACATGGCAGTTTGCGAAATTTTAACGCCTGAAAACAGATTGGGAACCTTGCTAAAATCCAATTGATCAAACCACCCAAAAGTTGTGGTATCCTTACTAAATACTGAAAAGACTACTACTCCTACTGTTAACATTACAAGCACGCCCCAAATAGGTTTTGAAATCAAAGGTTTATAAACCGTTACCGAACTTCTTGATGTCGCTTTCACTTGCGACATGACCTTGGCCGTAAAATCAAATGAAGGTGTTTCCAAAGTGGAGGATTTCATCACTTTATCTACAAACTGATCGATATGTTTATTTTTGTGCTCGTTCATAATATTCGATAATTTCAGGTTCTAATCGTTCTTTTAATATAGCCGTTAATTTTTTTCGGCTCCTAAAGAGTTTTACTTTCACATTATTGGCCGTTAAGCCCACAATGTTTGCCATCTCTTCCAAGGACTGTTCTTCAAAATAATACAATGTCAATAAAAAACTATCGTCGCTGGGTAACAAATGTAAACAATCCTGTATCAATTGGTTGCGTTCTTCTTCAACTAAAATATCAAAAGCGTTGTCCATGGTCTTTACTTGATGTTCTGTAAATTCATTGATTTCAACGTCATTTAGATATTTTTTATTTTTCTTTATCCGGTCCAAACAGCTATTATAGGCCACTTTATAAATCCAAGTTGAAAATTTGGAATCGCCTTTAAACTTATGTAACGATTTATAAGTTTT
>JBBKXS010000386.1:0-11339 GCA_037969605.1 Flavobacteriaceae bacterium | reverse complement strand
CACATGTTTTGCAGATTTGTCATCAACCTGTCCCCAAAGAAATACTTTACGATCTTCTATAAGTTTGCTGTCAATAGCATCTTGTATTTTCGATTTATTGCTCATTATATTTAATTTTCGTTTCCCCTAAAATAAAAAAAGGTTTACCATAATGGCAAACCTTTTATCATTTCTTTTAGACTTATTTTATAAAAGTGAATCAATCGCTTCAGTATAAGCACTTTTAGGGGCTACACCTACTTGTCTTCCAACCACTTCACCGTTCTGAAATACCAAAACCGTTGGAATATTTCGCACTCCATATTTAGCGGCAAATTCTTGATTTGCATCTACATCTACTTTGCCTACTACAGCCTTTCCTTGGTATTCGTCACTAATTTGTTCAATGATGGGTCCAACCATTCTACAGGGTCCACACCAAGCTGCCCAAAAATCCACCATTACAGGTTTATCACTTTTTAACACCATTGCTTCAAACGTTGCATCTGTTATTTCTAATGCCATAATATTTATCTTTAAATGTGTTTTACTTTAATTTAATACGCAAAATTAGTCAAAAAAAACACCAAACCTTACGCCACATGTATTTGTTTTGCTTATAATAGAATTGGTTAAAATTATTTCGGAATCAATTCAACTTATAATAAACGTCATTGTTCTCTAATTCATCCAACAACTCTTGAGATATTTTCACCTTTTGTTTTCTACTTGGCATACTTAATTTTAAGGCTTCATCATTATCATACACCACAAAATTGAGTGCATGGTCTCCCTTATGCATTTTTATTAAGTCCTTTAGCACTTTAATACGATGCTCTTGCAAATCTTTAATATCTAATTGTATAGATAGTTTCTTAGCATAGACCTCCATGACATCATGCAATAATTGAAAGTTACTGAACTGTAGTCGAGGCTCACTTTTTTTTCCAGTAGCTTTATCCGTCCAGCCTTCCCGAACAAAGACTTTCACATAGACAAAGGAGTTCTTTACCAAAAAATGCCTAAACTTTAAATAGTCTTCCCCAAATATTCTAAACTCAAAACTATCGGTATAATCTTCAACGGTAAATGCAGCCCATCCTTTACCTTGTTTGCTTACCCGATGTTGTATTTCGGTCACCACTCCACCAAAAGTCAATTCCCGATTGACATAGGGTTCTAAATTATTGAACAATGCCAGAGTAGCATTACAAAACGTGTTCATTTCAATTTTAAAATCGTCAAGAGGATGCCCAGAAATATAAATCCCAACTACTTCTTTTTCACGTGCCAATTTTTCCATAGTTCCCCACTCTTCACATGGAGGTATTTGGGGTTCTGAAATTTGAACATCACTGGCGTCACCAAACAAACTTACCTGGGACGAGTTTTCATTTTCTTGATGTTTGCTTCCATAGCGAATGGCTTTTTCCAAAAAGCTAATCCCATCACCCTCATCTAATAAATATTGGGCACGATGTGTGCTTTTAAAACAATCAAATCCTCCTGCCAAAGCCAAATTCTCAAATGCTTTTTTATTGGCTGCACGCAAATCAATGCGCTTAGCCAAATCAAAAATAGAGCTATAATGACCATCTTTTTTCCGGTTGTCAACGATGGTCATAACGGCACCATGACCGACACCTTTAACGGCACCCATTCCAAAGCGAACAGCATTGTCTTTATTTACCGAAAATTTATAATAGGATTCATTGACATCAGGACCAAGCACATCCAATCTCATGCGTTTGCATTCTTCCATAAAGAAAGTGACCTGTTTGATATCATTCATGTTATTGGATAGTACAGCGGCCATGTATTCGGCAGGATAATGTGCTTTCAAGTAGGCGGTTTGATAGGCTATCCATGCATAACATGTGGAATGCGATTTGTTAAATGCATAACTTGCAAATGCTTCCCAGTCTTTCCAGATTTTTTCTAAAGCATCTTTATCATGACCATTTTTCTTTCCCCCTGTCAAAAATTTTGGTTTCATTTTATCCAATACAGCAAAAATCTTTTTCCCCATGGCTTTTCGCAGAACATCAGCCTCACCTTTGGTAAAATTTGCCAATCTTTGGGAAAGCAGCATCACCTGCTCCTGATAAACCGTAATCCCGTATGTTTCTTTCAAATTGTCTTCCATATCCGGAAGATCATACACAATTGCTTCATCGCCATGTTTACGGCGAATAAAGCTTGGAATGTATTCCATTGGCCCTGGTCGATACAAGGCATTCATAGCAATTAAATCGTCAAAAACTGTGGGCTTTAAATCCTTGAGGTGCTTTTGCATTCCTGCCGATTCGTATTGAAAAATCCCTACAGTTTCCCCTTTTTGAAACAACTCATAAGTTTTTTCATCATCTAAAGGAAAATTGTCTGGGTCTAAAGTTATGCCATGCTTTGCCTTAACGATTTTAACCGTATCCTTAATTAGGGTCAAAGTTTTTAAACCTAAGAAATCCATTTTCAATAATCCTGCTTCTTCAACCACAGCGTTATCAAACTGGGTAACATATAAATCAGAATCTTTGGCAGTAGCAACTGGAACAAAATCGGTGATGTCACTTGGTGTTATGATGACTCCACAGGCATGAATTCCTGTATTTCGAACCGAACCTTCCAAAATTCTAGCTTGGTTAACGGTTTCGGCCTCCAAATCCTCACCTTCCGAAATATTAAGCAGTTGATTGACTTTTTCTAGGTCTTCCGCCCTAAACATTTTGTTCAATTTAGATTCGTCCAACTCAAAAATCTTGTGGAGCTTGGACATTGTTGGAACCAACTTAGCAATCCTATCTGCTTCATGTAATGGCAGGTCTAATACTCTAGCCGTATCTCGAATTGAAGATTTGGCGGCCATAGTACCATAGGTAATAATTTGAGCTACTTGATTGCTTCCATATTTTTTTATGACATAATCCATAACCAGACTTCTTCCTTCATCATCGAAATCAATATCGATATCGGGCATGCTCACACGGTCAGGATTCAAAAAACGCTCAAAAAGTAAATTGTATTTAAGTGGATCAATATTAGTAATCCATAGGGAATACGCTACTACCGAACCTGCAGCAGAACCACGCCCTGGACCTACAGAAACGTCCATTTTTCGGGCTTCACGAATAAAATCCTCTACAATTAAAAAATATCCAGGATAACCTGTTTTCTTAATAACATCCAGCTCAAAATTAATACGCTCTTGAATTTCTGGAGTAATCGTTTCATATCTTTTTTTTGCACCCACATTAGCTAGGTGTTTGAGATAATCGTCCTCATTTTCAAAATCATTGGGAATATCAAATTTTGGAAGCAAGACCTCACGAGCCAATTGATAAGCCTCAATTTTATCTACTACGTCTTGGATATTGATTATGGCTTCAGGAAGGTCTTTAAAAAGCGCTTTCATGGCCTTCGTAGACTTAAAATAATATTCCTGATTGGGCAAGCCATAACGATAACCTCGACCTCGACCTATTGGTGTTGCTTGTTTTTCGCCATCTTTTACGCACAACAAAATATCGTGGGCATTGGCATCTTGTTGTTCAGCGTAATAGGTATTGTTGGATGCGACAACTTTAATATCATGCTTTTTAGAAAATTCAATGAGCACTTGATTCACTCTATTTTCATCTTCTTGATTATGCCGTGAAAGTTCAATATATAAATCGTCACCAAATTTCTGTTTCCACCATAACAAAGCTTCTTCGGCCTGATTTTCTCCTATATTCAGTACTTTACTCGGAACCTCCCCATATAAATTCCCAGTTAAAACAATCAAATCTTGCTTAAATTGTTTTATAAGTTCTCTATCAATTCTTGGTACGTAATAAAAACCTTTTGTGTAGGCAATTGAAGACAATTTTGCTAAATTGTGATAGCCCTTTTTGTTTTTTGCAATGAACACCACCTGATATCCATTGTCTTTTCTGGTCTTATCTAAATGATTTTCGCAAACAAAAAACTCGCATCCTAAAATGGGCTTGATCTCCTTTTCGGTAGGCGTTTCACCTTTTTCTTCAATTTCCTTGTTTTTGGCCTGAACTGTTTTGTTATGAAGATTGATTTCCCTTACAAAATGGAAGGCTCCCATCATATTGGCATGATCGGTCAGTGCAACAGCAGGCATCTTGTGCTTGGCCGCTGAAGCCACTAAATTTTTGATACTTATAGTAGATTGAAGTATTGAAAATTGCGAATGGTTATGAAGATGTACAAAATCTACCTCATCTAATTCTTCACTATAGTCTCCAATTTCGGAATCAAGAACCACTTCACTCTGGGATTCTTGAAACTTGGCATTAATTTTCGCACTTTCCTTTTTAAGGTTGATGTGTTTTAAACCAATAAGCTGAATTTCTTTAGGGTTCGCTTCTGAAAATTTTTGAAAATAATCAGGTTGGGCATCTAGTTCTTCCTTTGTAAACTCCTGGCGACGGATAAGTTCAAAGAAACACCGCGACGTCGCTTCAACATCGGCGGTGGCATTATGGGCCTCTTCAAAAGGCGCATTAAACAAGAACTCATGTAACTCGGTTAAAGTGGGTAATTTAAATTTGCCATAACGCCCCCCAGAAAGTTTGCAAAGTTCGGCAGTATGTTCGGTACAGGTATCCAAAACTGGTAATTCTTGCAATTTATTTGCAATTTCCTCCCTAACAAATTCGGCACCCATGATGTTTAAATCAAAACTTACGTTTTGCCCAACAACAAATTTGGTTTTATGCAATGCCTCATTGAATTTTTCCAAAACTGCAGCCAGAGGTTTTCCTTGTTTATGCGCCAATTCAGTAGAAATCCCGTGTATTTTTTCGGCATCATACGGAATATTGAACCCCTCCGGTTCTATCAAATAATCCTGATGTTCAATACAATTACCCAATGCATCATGTAATTGCCAAGCAATTTGCACACAACGTGGCCAATTATCGGTATCGCTTATGGGCGCATCCCATCGCTTTGGTAACCCTGTGGTTTCAGTATCAAAAATTAAATACATGGTTTGTGTTTTTCTGTTGATGTGTTTACTCGTTTAGAGGCTAAAACGAAGAGGATAAAATTACACAGAATATTCGCTTTTTAAAACTGAAGTTATAAACAGTTTTAAACAAAAAACTCGACTTAATGCTTTTTATATTAAAGCATAGAAATTGATAAAGATTAGTTTAAATAGTGCAATCCCCGAGAGTATCTACCTTCTCTTGTAAGTTCCCTAATGAATCACCACAAAAATTAATTTGCAGCTTCAAAGTCTCCCTGTAATTAATACAATATGACGTATAATTAGAGGATGATTGATTTATCGAATAGAAATTCAATGCTGCTGCAGAAACCGCAATAAGCGCATCTAAACAAGTAGTTATAATTCCTTCACTGCTGTCAGTCATAGAAGCATCCAAGCCTCCAACTAAAGGGACTCTATACACATGGCCTTCATTAAAGTTAATCCGGTTAAGGCCATCTGCAGTATAGGCATTAAACCAAAATATTCCTGTTAGCGTTTTTGGAGTGGCATTGTTATCAAAACTTTGAATCACAATTTCACCATCTGCCGGATATACTGATAGACTAGGATCTGGAGCATTTTTGGTGGAATACACTACCCCATTTGCGTCTTTAAACCTGGCCTCATTTGGCGAATTTTCCCCAAAAGTATAAGTCCCCCGTCCATCATCCACCGTTACAAATAATAAGGTTTCAGCATTATTCCCTCCTTCAATGACCAAGCCCCCAAAATCAATATCGGCAGCTTGATATACCGCTTTCCAAACCTCTCCATCTTTATAGCCTTGAATAGAAGGAATATTAAACTCAACGTGGTCTGTACAATTCTGCAGCGTAACTAAAGACAACAGTACCAATATATATTTCATTTTCATATTTATTTCGCTTATAACCTACACTACAAATAACTTAAAAAGGATTCTAAAAGTATAATAAAATTGAAAATTAATGTATTTCAAAAAAATAATGTGTGTCAAATAGAAAAATGTGTTACCTTTGCGCTCTCATTAATAATCGAGGTCGAGAACCTTACAAATTAATAATTATGCCAGTAAAAATTAGATTACAAAGACACGGTAAAAAAGGAAAGCCTTATTACTGGATTGTTGCAGCTGATGCAAGATCAAAAAGAGATGGAAAATACCTAGAAAAATTAGGTGCCTACAACCCAAACACTAACCCAGCAACCATTGAATTAAATATTGATGGAACCGTAACATGGTTACAAAATGGTGCGCAACCAACAGATACTGCGAGAGCAATTTTATCTTACAAAGGCGTGTTATTAAAAAATCATTTGGTAGGAGGTATTAGAAAAGGTGCTTTAACTGAAGATCAGGCAGAAGTAAAGTTTAACGCTTGGTTAGAAGAAAAATCAGGTAAGGTAGGCGCCAAAAAAGATGATTTAGCTAAAACTAAAGCAGAGGCAAAAGCTAAAGCATTGGAGGCTGAAAAAGCTGTAAATGAGGCAAGAACTGCTGTAGCTGTTGAGGTAGTTGAAGAAGCTGTTGTAGCTGAAGAAACAACAGAAGAAACTATAGCTGTTGAAGAAACTACAATTGACGACGTTGCCACTGTAGAGCCTGTTGTTGAAGAAGTAACAGAAGAAGCAGTTACAAAGGAAGCAGCAAAAGAAACTGTAGCTGAAGAAATTGTAGTTGAAGAGCCTGTAGTTGTTGAAGTAGCAGAAGTGACTGTTGCCGAGGAAACAACTGAAGATGCTGCAGTAGCAAAAAAGGCTGTTGCCAAGGAAAAAACTGAAGATGCTCCTGTAGCTAAAACAGAAGATTCAAAAGAAGAAGAATAAAAAATTATTTTTTATACTTTTAAACCCAGACTAAAATTGTCTGGGTTTTTTATTTTAATGCATTATGCAAAAAAAGGATTGCTTTTATCTTGGTAAAATTGTAAAAAAGTACAGCTTTAAAGGTGAAGTCTTGGTAAAGCTTGATACCGACGAGCCTGAACTGTATGAAAACCTTGATGCTATATTTATTGATTTACGAAACAGTTTGGTTCCTTTTTTTATCGAGTCTTCCCAATTGCACAAATCGGAATTGTTACGTGTTAAATTTGAAGAAGTGGATACCGAAGCAGATGCCGATAGTATTTTAAAATGTGATGTGTATCTCCCTCTGCAATTCTTGCCAAAACTTGAAGATGATAAATTTTACTTTCATGAGGTAATCGGATTTACTGTTGAAGATGTTAATTTTGGAAAGGTTGGTGTTATAAAAGCCATTAACGACTCTACCGCACAGTCATTGTTTGAAATTGATCGAGAGGGTGTTGAAATTCTAATTCCCATGAATGATGCCTTCATCAAAAAAGTGGACAAAAAAAAGAAACTGATTATTGTTGAAACTCCTGATGGACTTATTGATCTTTATATTCAATAGAATATAAACCGCTTCGCTTTTAGAACCAAGAACAAGAACATGTCAATTTTCAAATTCAAACAATTCACCATAAATCAAGACCGATGCGCCATGAAAGTGGGTACTGATGCCGTTTTACTCGGAGCATGGACGCCAATTGGCCATCACCCAACTTCAATTTTGGATATTGGCTCTGGAACTGGAATTTTGTCATTAATGTTGGCACAACGGAGTCATGCTGAAACAATTGATGCCATAGAAATCGATGAGGATGGTTACGAGCAATGTGTTGAAAATTTTAAAAACTCACCTTGGGGTGACCGTCTGTTTTGTTATCATGCTTCATTGGAAGCATTTACCGAAGAGATTGAAGAAAAATATGATCTTATTATTTCTAATCCCCCTTTCTATTCACCCACTCTGGCTTCGCCATCTCTCCTTAAGGGAGAGAAAACAATGACTTCATCAAGGAAAACTGCAAGATTTCAGGATGCTTTGCCTTTTGAACAGTTATTGGGAGGGGCTTCGAAGTTGCTTTCAAAAGATGGCATTTTTTCAGTCATCATTCCTTTTAAGGAAGAAGAAATATTTATAGAACTAGCTTCAAAAGTCAATTTATTCCCAAACAAGATTTTACATGTCAAAGGCAACCCTTCTTCAGAAATCAAAAGAAGTCTTATTGCTTTTTCTTTTAACAAAAGGGAACCCGAAATTGAAGATCTTATTATTGAAACATCAAGGCATCAATACACTGATAACTATATCCATCTTACCAAAGATTTTTATTTGAAAATGTAATAGTTAATAGGACCTCAGCATAGGTCGTGTTAAGCAGGTTGGACCGCCACCTCCTTTTATACTAATCTCTTCTCCTTTATATGCTGTAATTTTGCAACCCGCATCTTCCAAACGTTTTTGGGTCATTGGATTTCCGGCAACCATAATACAACGTCTCGGAGCTACAGCCAAAACATTACAACCCATACTTTCAAATTCCTCATCGGGGACTTCAATCAATTCAAATCCTCTGTCCAACAATTCATTTCTAAATTTTATGGGCATTAATGGTGAATATACCACCGCCAAGTCTTTGTCGACTGGACTTAATATTGACATGAGGTGAAACACATCGGATTTTCCTTTGTAATGTGGCAAATCAGCAACTATTATGTTAATCCCCTTAGGTTCCAGTAGCTTCTTTAGTTGGGCAATACCTTCTGCATTGGTTCTGTAAGTATAACCAACAGCTAAAGTTTTTTCATCCAACCAAGCCACATCGCCTCCTTCAAGAGTTCCAGGATATCTAATTTCGCCCAATATTGGGATGTTTTTACTTGTATAAAAATTTCGGTGTGATAAAGGCTCTCCTTTTCTGCCATGTTTTCCCATATTACAAAGTATCATTCCAAAATCGGTCGCTATACTGGCATCTCGACAATATATTGAATCAATACTTACCGTTTGGTCTTGGGGGAAATAATCAATTTCAATGTTATGTTCCGTTAGGCATTTTTCAAAGGTTTCATATTCCTTAATAGAGGCTTCAAAATTTGGTACTTCCAAATAATTTAAATCTTTCCATTGACTGTTTAGATTGCTTTGAGAAACAAAAGCAGATAATGCTGGCTTAATAAAAACCTTTTGTAACTTTAAATATTCTGAATGATGTGTGGATTTCATTTATCCCGTTTCTGCCATTTCATCAACAAATAAAAAGGGATGCCAAACAACAATAACATAAACCCATAAAATGTAGTGTCCCTACCTGAACCCCATATGGTCCATAAAGAATAGGCAAATCCAAGACTTCCCAATACAAATGTTTTTACCCAACTATTGGCATGTAACTTTTTCTCAATAATAATTAAAACGTAGGCTGCTGCTGTAAATAGGAACGGTACCAAAGCGGCAAAAACAGAGATTTCAACTATAAACTGAAATTGATCGACCAATCCTCCACCATAACTTATAAGTAACATCATACTGGTTAATGCGCTACCAATAATGAGTCCAAAAACAGGAGCCCCTTTTTTATTTTCCCTCTTAAAGATTTTAGGGAACAATTCATCTTTTGCGGTGGCCATAGGAACTTGAGCGACCATAAGCACCCAGCCGTTCATGACACCAAGTCCAGAAATAATCACACCAATTGCCACAAAATAACCTCCGAAATCTCCTGCAATGAGTTGGGCTGCATCGGCAAAGGGTTTAGGGGAACCCTGTAGCATGTCGTTGGGAAGAATACCAAACAAAACCACTGTACTTAAAATATAGATAACGGTTGTTAAAATCGTTCCAATCATTGTTGCCCTAGGGACTGTAACTTCCGGATTTTTAACGTTTGCCGCCGGAATACAGGCACATTCCAGTCCTAAAAAGGCATAAAGTGTAATGACAGCTACAGCAGGAAAGGTTGCAAAATTACTTTCTGCGGTTAGGTTAAACGCCGGAAAATTGTCCAATTTAAAATAGAATAACCCTACAATTATAACAAAAGCCAATGGAAGCAATTTAAGAGCAGTAGTAATCACTTGAACCTTCCCCGATTCTTTGATACCTCTTGAATTGACCCAAGTAAAAAGCCAAATTATTCCAAGACCTATAACCAATTGGTAAAAGGAATTGGTTTCCAAAACTGGGAAAAAGAAACTTAAAGCGCCTACTACGGCAATGGCAATGGCGCCATTACCCAACCAAATACAGACCCAATATCCCCAAGCCACTAAAAAACCAATAAAATCTCCAAATCCAGCTCTAGAATAGGCATAGGGGCCACCACTTTTATTGACGATTATTTTGCTGAAATTGCTGAATATTTTGGCCAGTACCAAAGAGCCCGCTGCTGTAAATACCCAACCTAACAAACTAATGCTGCCATACTTTGCCAATGCTGCTGGAATAACGAAAATGCCGACACCTATCATATTGCCAACAACCAGAGATGTTGTTGTAATTAAACCAATTTTTTGAGATTTTTCAGCCATAGATTTATATGTTATTTAATGCTTGGAACAGCTAAATATACAATTAATTGAAATATCCCTATTAAAATCAAATTAATGTTTAAAACATCTATAATCAAATCCAAATTTACAGTTATTGATTTTTATAGATTTCTTGTTTAATATTTACCCTTTTGATAACTTATGGTTAAATTTGACCACCAAAAAAAAACAAATAATGAAACATCCAATCCCAAAAACTTAATCATAAAAGTAAATGATTATATGGATGTTGCGTGTGACCTCTGAAAAACAATAAAAATATACACATGAAACCAGACTTATTTCAAGCACCAGATTATTATAATCTTGATGAACTTTTAACAGAAGAACATAAATTGGTACGCGATGCCGCAAGAGAATGGGTGAAACGTGCAGTCTCTCCAATCATAGAAGAGTATGCTCAAAAAGCAGAATTCCCAATGCAAATTATTAAAGGATTAGCCGAAATTGGGGCTTTTGGACCTTACATTCCGTTGAAATATGGTGGTGCGGGTTTGGACCAAATTAGTTACGGTTTGATCATGCAGGAAATAGAACGCGGCGACTCTGGTGTGCGTAGTACAGCTTCAGTTCAATCGTCTTTAGTGATGTATCCTATTTGGAAATATGGAACAGAAGAGCAACGTCAAAAATACTTACCAAAATTGGCTAGTGGCGAATGGATGGGATGCTTTGGGTTAACTGAGCCCGATCATGGATCTAACCCAAGTGGCATGACCACCAACTTTAAAGATAAGGGTGATCATTATTTGTTGAATGGCGCTAAAATGTGGATCTCCAATGCCCCATTTGCACAAGTGGCCGTGGTTTGGGCAAAAGATGAAAGTGGACGTGTTCATGGATTACTTGTTGAACGTGGTATGAAAGGCTTTACTACACCCGAGACCCATAACAAATGGTCCCTTCGGGCAAGCTCAACCGGAGAACTTATTTTTGATAATGTCAAAGTTCCTAAAGAAAATATATTGCC
>JBBKXS010000385.1:0-9914 GCA_037969605.1 Flavobacteriaceae bacterium | reverse complement strand
ATGTCATTCTCTGTAGCCCCTTTCTGTTTGGCATAAACACAAGCTGCCCCATTTTCTCCATATAATGGGTTGGAAACATCACAGGCTATTTTAAACCTTATATTTTTTAAACCTTTATTGATTTGGGAATCTACAATAGTCTTAATCTGAGATAAGCTTGCACCAATGGGCATGACATCTACATCCTTTGAGTCCAAAAATCGATACCCTAATGCGGCGGCCATCCCAATGCCACAATCGTTGGTGGCACTACCTCCAATTCCCAAAATAATTTCTTTTGCACCTCTTTTTATGGCATCATCTATGAGTTGTCCTGTTCCAAAAGTCGTGGCATTTATGCAATCGAGCTCGGTTGTTTTCAACAATTTCAATCCAGAAGCTTCTGCCATTTCTATAAATGCAATTTTAGAATCTGAAGCGTATAAATAAGTGGCTGAACAATTCTGAAATAATGGGTTTTTTACTGAAAGAGAAATCAACTCACCATTAAGGTAATAATTGGCAACTTCAATAGTGCCATCGCCACCATCTGCCAAAGGTAAAAACACAATTTCCGCATTGGGAATAACATTTAATAAGCCTTTGGATACGGCGTTGCAAAATTCCAATCCCGTTAAAGAGCCTTTGAACTTATCAGGTGCCAATACAAATCTCATCTTTCAAAATTAAATTCGTTATTTTTATCTATTCACAAATATAGTTGATATGGTCATATTAATCGCTTTAGTGGTTGTGGTTATCTTAATGGTTATTGCCGCCTCAAAATACAAGTTTCATCCCTTTTTATCCTTATTGTTAGCGGCTATTGTTATGGGTTTTGTAGGTGGTTTAAGCGAATCTGAAGTCATCACAACACTCATGAATGGCTTTGGAAAGACTTTGGGAAGCATTGGTATTATCATCGCCTTTGGAACCATTATCGGCGCATATCTTGAGAACAGTGGTGGTGCCAAAACCCTAGCAAATTGGACCTTGAAAACCATTGGGAAGAACAGATCCTTACTAGGCATGAACCTTACAGGTTTTATTGTATCCATTCCTGTGTATTGCGATTCTGGATTTATCATTCTGTCATCATTAATTAAAGCTATAAGCAAAAATTCAAAAATCCCTTTAGCCGTTTTAGGAGTTTCCCTTGCTGCCGGCCTCTATGCAACCCATGTATTTGTTCCCCCAACCCCTGGGCCTTTGGCAGCAACTGCTGCGTTGGACGCCGATTTGGGATTGGTCATTTTATTAGGTTTGGTAGTTGCTATTCCGGTAGCCTTATCTGGTTATTTTTGGGCAAAATATTTAGAACGAAAAATGAGAGAATCGAGCTCTGAGGTTTTAACTGAAGATTCTGTTAAGATTGAAAAATTACCAAAATCAAGCACCTCTTTTGCTCCGATTCTTGTTCCTATTATTTTGATTGCCTTGAAATCCATAACAAGTTATCCCACTCATCCCTTTGGTGAGGGTACTTTAGCGGCTATTTTTAATTTTATTGGTAATCCAATTGTTGCATTGTTAATTGGGGTTTTTCTAGCGTTCAATTTGAAACCAAAAAAATCTGAAGACACGCATTTTAATTGGGTATCCAGCGGTTTAAAAGAGGCTGGGATTATCATTTTAATTACTGGTGCTGGTGGTGCTTTTGGAGCCATTTTACAATCTACCGGAATTGGAGATATTATTGGAGAAAGCTTTTCAAATGTCAATCTCGGATTATTTCTTCCATTTATTATTGCGGCCATTTTAAAATCCGCGCAAGGATCATCAACGGTTGCCATTATTACAACGGCAGCCATAATGGCGCCAATATTGGAATCCTTCGGTCTTGGATCTTCTCTTGGTCGGGCGTTAACAGTTTTATCCATAGGGGCAGGTGCCATGACTGTTTCCCATTTAAATGATAGCTTTTTTTGGGTGGTTGCCCAATTTTCGGAAATGAACACCACAACAGCTTTAAAAAGTCAAACGGTCTCAACCGGTATACAGGGATTGACAGGAATAATATTAGTCATGCTTATTGGATGGCTTTTTCTGTAAAATCATCAAAATATTAATTTACTTTTCGCTTTTCGTAGTTAGTACGCCAATTTTGATATTTTTGCCATATGAATCTAATCGAATCTATCATTCTTGCCATTATTGAAGGCATTACTGAATATCTTCCTATTTCATCTACTGGCCATATGATTATTGCCTCGTCATTTATGAAGATAGCAACCGATGATTTTACAAAACTCTTCACAATTGCCATCCAGCTTGGAGCCATTTTAGCGGTAGTAGTTTTATATTGGAAACGCTTTTTCCAGAGTCTGGATTTTTATTTTAAGTTATTGGTAGCCTTTATTCCAGCCGTTGTTTTTGGTTTGTTATTGAATGATATTATTGATGATTTGCTGGAAAGCCCATTAACCGTTGCTGTTAGTTTAATTATTGGAGGTATAATTTTATTGAAAGTTGACGAATGGTTTAAGGCCAATGAAATTCTAGATGAGGGAAACCCAACTGCCCATACTGAAATTAATTATCCCACAGCGTTGAAAATTGGTTTTTTTCAAGTGCTAGCCATGATTCCAGGAACTTCCCGAAGTGGTGCCACTATTTTTGGTGGATTAGCCCAAAAACTGAACAGAAAAACCGCCGCTGAATTTTCGTTTTTTCTTGCTGTCCCCACCATGTTCGGCGCCACGGCGAAAAAAGGATATGATTATTATAAGGCCGGTTTTGAATTAAGCAACAGCCAAGTCAATTATTTAATTATTGGTAATATCATTGCTTTTATCGTCGCGTTAATTGCCATAAAATCCTTTATCGATTACCTGAGCAAAAAGGGATTCAAGGTTTTTGGTTATTATCGGATTATTCTAGGAATCACTTTGCTCATCATTCACTTTTTCATTTATCGTTTAACCACTATCTAATGAAAACTATTGATGATTTTCTGGCTGGTCAAGTTTTGCTTATAGACAAACCCTTACATTGGACTTCTTTTGAAGTGGTAAACAAATTGCGTTGGGAAATAAAACGCGCTTTCAACATTAAAAAAATAAAAGTCGGTCATGCCGGCACCTTAGATCCTTTAGCCACTGGTTTATTGGTAATTTGTACTGGAAAAATGACTAAACAAATTGATACTTTTCAAGGTCAGTTAAAAGAATATACTGGTACTTTTATTTTAGGTAGCACAACACCATCCTACGATTTGGAAACTGAAATCAATGCTACATTTCCGACGGATCGTATTACTAAAGAGTTAATTCACGAAACCACAAAACAATTTACTGGAGACATAGAACAATTTCCGCCAGTGTTTTCAGCTATAAAAAAAGATGGGAAACGTTTGTACGAATTTGCCCGGGCTGGAGAAGCGGTCGATATTAAATCGAGAATCGTAAACATTTCTGAATTTGAAATCACAACTACTGAAGGTAACCATGTTGAATTTAGAGTGGTATGCAGTAAAGGTACCTATATTAGATCATTGGCATACGATTTTGGAAAAGCCTTAAATTCTGGAGCGCATTTATCAGCTTTGAGACGAACTAAGATTGGAGATTTTAAAGTAGATGATGCTCAAACTCCCGCTGAATTTTTAATTAAGTTGGTTTCTAAATAATTACGTTTTTTAGTTTATATTTACTATGCTAACATGAAAAGTAATGAAGCAATCAGCCTTGATATTGGGTTTTACTTTTTTATACTTTTCTTTTATAGCATCTACACAAAATGACACAATAAAAACCTACGGTGTTTTTTATAAATTTTCTTTCGCTACGACTCTTGCAATTAATGAAGATTATGGGGAAGAAGGTCATGAAGATGAAACATTATTACTTCCTAGTGCCTTATTTGTGAATAATACGGTTGGCTATCAGTTTGATCAACGTACATCAATAGGTTTAAATTTCGAGTACAACTGGCATTCAAAACAAGGGCTTCATTTTTTTCCGGCATTTTTAAACCTTCAACATAATCTCAGTGTTGATAGAGATGTCAATTTATTTGTTCGAGGTGGTTATGGAACACTTCTTCAATTGGGAAATTCTTTTGAAAAAGGCAGCATGTTTAAAATAGGCGCTGGAATTCAGGGAGATATAGGTAAAAATGATTCTATTCTTATTGGACTGGAATATACTAGAAAACGGTTTGGTTATAGAACCTTAGAAGGCTTGTCAAGCGTTTCCATTTTTCTTGAATTTATGTTTTTATAAACTTTTTTACTTACTTTGCCGTATATATATTATGTAAAGTGCCCTAAACTTAACTAAATTGAAGATTATAGAAAAACATAAAGCAGGTATAATTACATTCCTTATTACAGGAATTGTGGTGTTTAGCTTGTTCAGTTTTCATATCTCTAAACAGAGCGATCTTATAGCTGAAAGTTACTTTGAAGTTGAACCTCCGACTCCAGAAGAACTTAAACTGCTAGAAGAATTGGAGGCTCTTGAAAAAGCGTTAAAAACTACGGATCAAGCTTCAAACGAAAATGAAGAATACAAGGAAATGATGAAAAATTTCAAATCGATGAATGCCAACGATTTTGAAAACACTACCAAAAATCTTGAGGAAGAAGCGTTTAAAGAAGAAAATGATGTTGTGACTGCTGAGTCATCTTATAACACCTCAAGCGGCTATTCCGTAAATCAAGAAGAACTTAATAGATACCGAAAAGCCAAAGATATTCTGGCTATGCGATCTCCTGAAAAAAAATCAGAAGACAAAAAGTCCAATTCGATGAGCACACTTACCTATTCACTTACGGGACGTAACCTTTTAGACTATGATACCCCAAGATATTTATGTGAATATAGTGGTAAAATCGTTATCAATATTACCGTAAGTGGTGATGGCCGAGTTAAGGATGCTTACCTAAATAGTTCTTCAACTTCAAATAACGAATGCCTAATTGATGCTGCATTGGATTATGCCAAAATCGTTCAATTTGATGCGTCTGCCACACCTTCTCAATTGGGTTCAATTACCTTTCACTTTAAAGGAAAATATTAAGTACTTACTATTCATTTTTTAATTTCTTAATATTATTTTAGTAGGGAATTATAAAATCATTTATAAAATGACAAAACACAGATGTGGTTGGTGTTTGGGTGATTCTTTATACGAATCTTATCATGACAAAGAATGGGGCATCCCAGTATATGACGACGATACTCTTTTTGAATTTCTGATCCTTGAAACTTTTCAAGCAGGATTGAGCTGGATTACAATTTTGCGCAAACGTGAAAATTTTAGAAAAGCGTTTGATGGTTTCGACTACAAAAGAATAGCCAATTACAATCAAGATAAAATTGATTCATTACTCTTAGATGCGGGCATTATCCGCAATAAATTAAAAATACGTGCCACAATAACCAACGCACGAGCCTTTATGGACATTCAAAAAGAATTTGGGTCGTTTTCAAAATATATATGGGCTTTTGTAGATGGAAAACCCATTAAGAATAAGCTCATGAACTATAAAGATGCTCCACCTACAACACCTTTAAGTGATATCCTTAGCAAGGATTTAAAAAAACGTGGATTCAAGTTTGTAGGTTCTACAGTTATCTATGCCCACATGCAAGCTACGGGAATGGTCAATGATCATGAAACCGAATGTTTTAGATACCATGAAGTTTAATTTTAACGATAACGATTTCGGTTAATTTATGATATAAAAAATGGTGTTAGGCTTTGAAAATCAATGATTTTTGGTCACTTTTGAAATGGCCTTTAATTAAAGAAATTTGTTCGTCATTGTTTTTTTTGAATTTGTCATAGAGGTCAAGTCTAAAACAACAATATTAAGCCCTGTTATATTCAGGGCTTTTTTAATTGAATAATATTACTTTTTGATTGTTTAGAAAGGAAGATCATCATGATCTTCATCATTTAAATCGGTTACAGGTTCAAAGGCATCCATTGGCGGAATTGGAGGTATCTCACCAGAAGTTTCATCTTGCGAGCTTTCTATTCTCCAACCCTGTATGGCATTAAAGTATTTTGTTTCACCTTGGGGGTTTACCCATTCACGCCCACGCAAATTGATGCTAACTTTTACACCTTGCCCGACTTGGTAATTGTTCAATAAATCGGTTTTGTCCTGAACAAACTCGACCAATATATGTTGAGGATATTGTTCTTCCGTAGTGATAACCAATTCTCTTTTTCTAAACCCATTGCCACCAAAGGTTTGGGTTTCTCCAATCATTTTAATTTTTCCTTGTACTTCCATTTTACTATTATTTAATATTCACTAATTCTAATTATAACTATTGACACAGATTTTTATGACAACAAGAGTTTCCATGCACTTTCAATATCGCCATAACTTAAATAATTATGGGCAATCTTATGCTTTTCCCGATGTGTCATCATTGTTATGTCTGGGTAACGTTCACTTACATTTTTAATAAAATTGTCAATCTCGTCATGCGTTGGGATTTTCTCTATATTCCCCAACATTCCAAGATCATTACCTGTTAAAATCATACTGTTCTTAACATGTTCAGGCATGGAATCCACACCAATGCCCAATGTTTGATTAGGTTTTGGAATTTCAAAAAAACCTTTTTTTGCCCTATTGTAATAATTTCCTCCTGCTCGAGCCACTAAATCCAGCTTTTCCTGAATAATGACCTGGTTTTCATCTAAAACTTCTTCTGTTATATGAAATTTAACCACTTCACAGATAATTAAATTTCCAGCTCCACCGTCTTTTCCTAATGTGATAATATCATTAATTTTACATTCAAATTGAACAGGAGATTCAGCAACCCTAAACGGTTTTACTAGATCCGATTTTAACATGGTCAATCCTGCCTTTTCAAATTCATTTACACCTTTGGCATATTCGGTGCTGCTTAATGATGCTTGTTGAACAATATCATGACTCACCATATTAATGACCACTTCCCTTACGGCCTTAGCATTTTCGAGCGTGTGTTTTATGGAATTATCCCTAACTCTCCGTGATGGAGAAAAAATCAAAATTGGAGGATTGGCGCTAAACACATTAAAAAAACTAAATGGTGATAAATTTGGATGACCCTCTTTATCAATGGTGCTAGCAAAGGCTATGGGCCTTGGCGCAATAGCACTTAGCAAATATCCGTGAAGTTTTTGTGTGCTAAGGTCTTTAGGGTTAAAGGAAATCATCCGAAATGTTCATTGTTATATTACAATTCAAAACAGTAATACGTTAAGCTACAAATGTAACCATATTAACAAAGTTATAAAAATGAATTGTGGTAAAGCCATACAATATTATTAACAGATTTACATTATATTTAAAATTGAAAATAGAATCTAGCACAATTAAACTATGGATAGAAATATGATACGATGGATTATTGTCATCACTTCGTTTATTATTATTTCACTTATTCTATGGAATACCTATATTTTCTTTCAGAATTTTAAAGCTGAAGAGCGCAACAAAATGCAAAATTGGTCTGCCGCTCAAACGGAATTCATTCGGACCGATACCAACACCACCAATTTGGATCTCACCCTTCAAATTTTAAACAGCAATACAACAACCCCCATGATTGCTGTGAATAAAGATGGAAGCATTGGAACCTATAACAATGTTGACGACACAAAAATGAAAGACCCAAATTACGCCCAAAAGCTTATCGATAAATTTATTAGTGAGAATAAACCAATAGAAGTCCTTTTTGATGGGGAAGTGTACTCTACTATTTATTATGGGAATTCACAATTATTAAATAAGCTAAAATACTATCCTTTGGCTTTATTGCTTATTATCTTTTTATTTGGTGCTGTGGCATTCTTTTTTTACAGAAGTTCTAAAATCGCAGAGCAGAACAAACTTTGGACTGGTATGGCTAAAGAAACAGCACACCAAATTGGAACACCCTTATCATCGCTTGTAGGATGGGCCGAAATTTTACGATCGGAACAGGTGAATCCAAGTTATATAATAGAGATGGAAAAGGATATAAATAGGTTGGAAACTATAACTGAACGTTTCAGTAAAATAGGCTCCATACCAACCTTGGAAAAATTGGATATTGTCAATGAAACTTTGGAGTCTTACGACTATTTAAAAGCGCGTTCATCTGATTTAATTGATTTTGAAATTTCTGTCCCTGACCAAACCCTATATGTGAATTTAAACAAACAGCTTTATAGTTGGACCATAGAAAATTTGGTAAAAAATGCAATTGATGCCATGAAAGGAAAGGGCCAAATTAACATTGTTATTCTTAATGAAGATAAACATGTGAAAATCAATATTACGGATACAGGAAAGGGAATCTCCAAAAATAAATTTACCAAAATTTTTGATCCAGGTTATACCAGTAAAAAAAGAGGCTGGGGATTGGGCTTGTCCTTGGCAAAACGCATTATAGAAGATTACCATCAAGGTAAAATAAAGGTGCTTCAAAGTGAAATCGATAAAGGAACCACCATGCAGATTTCATTGAAAGTACTATAAAGATTTTGTGTTATGATTGATAAATTTTTTACCTTAAAAGAAGTTCGTTTGAACAATCATTGTCCTGAATGTTACTCTAGAGAAGGGTTAACGCTTACATTCAAACAAAGATTCACTGAAAATGCTTTGTACAAGGCTATAACCAATGAAACAATACATTCATTGCATTGTAACACCTGCAATACAGAGATTTTCCCAGTGCGATGGACTGATGAAATAGAACAGGTTGTTGATTACCATATAAGGGCCAAAACTCCAAAGCCTAAATCTATCAAATTAAAAAAACTGGCTTGGGTAATTATTACAATAGTTGTTTTTATTATAGCTGGAATAGTGCTTTTTGTTACTGGAGTGTTTAAATAAATTAATCCAAAAACGAATTAATACGTTTGGCCAAGGCTTCAAACTCTTCTTTTTCCAATTTTACCTTAGAAATAAAACGGGCGTCATCCATTGAATTTAAGGGTATTAAATGTACATGGGCATGGGGCACTTCCAAACCAATTACCGAAACTCCTATGCGTTTACATGGTACTGCTTTTTTTAGGGCAATCGCCACACTGCGGGCAAATTCCATTAAGCCTACATAAGTAACTTCGTCCAAATCAAAAAGTTTATCGACTTCTATTTTAGGGATACATAAGGTATGCCCTTTGGCATTTGGGTTCACATCTAAAAAGGCCAAAAAATCTTTGGTTTCCGCTACTTTGTAGCATGGAATTTCTCCGTTGACAATTTTAGTAAAGATGGATGCCATTTAGATTAGGTATTATGTAAATATAAAAAGATTCCGTTTAAGCGGAATCCTTTATATGATAATATGTTTAAAAAATTTACCTGCTGATCTCCAAAATATCAAATTTCATGATGCCATTTGGCACTTTAATGTCGGCCACTTCTCCCACGGATTTTCCCAACAAGCCTTTACCTATTGGAGAGTTAACCGAAATTTTACCTGAAGCCAAGTCCGCTTCACCGTCGGCCACCAAGGTATAGGTCATTTCCATACCAGTGGTTTGGTTCTTTATTTTTACTTTGGAAAGCACCAATGCTTTGGAAGCGTCCAATTGGGATTCATCAATTAATCGTGCTCCAGCCAAGGCTTCTTCAAGCTTGGCAATCTTCATTTCCAGCATACCTTGGGCCTCTTTTGCAGCATCGTATTCAGCATTTTCGCTCAAATCGCCTTTATCTCTTGCCTCAGCAATAGCTCGTGAAGCATTAGGTCGTTCGACATCCTTAAAATGGTTTAACTCGTCCCGTAATTTTTTTAATCCTTCCGCAGTGTAATAAGATACTTTGCTCATGACTTCATCGTTTAAATAATAAAAACATGCTGAACCTGACTTCGTTTATGATCTGTACAGGAATTCTGCATAAAAAAAATCCCGCTTACACGAGATTCCGTTTACAAATATATGAAATTTTTAGTTCAACCTGTATTTTGTTGTAAATTGCC
>JBBKXS010000384.1:0-3588 GCA_037969605.1 Flavobacteriaceae bacterium | reverse complement strand
CTAAGTTCGTGCCCATCATTTGGGTTTTCAACATCAAACTCATGTTTTAAGTTTTCAAAAAGTGTTTCCAAAGTATTTTTTTTCATGGTTATTAAATAAGGGCCAAAGGCTCCAGTTTTTGTCTTAAACTATCTTTAGCACGAGATATCATCGTTCTGCAATTAGAATAAGTAATGTTCATAATGTCACAAATTTCTTCATAATCATAACCTTCAATCAAATTCAAGGTCAACCCAATTTGGTAATTGTCTTTAAGCAACTTCATGGCATCCATAATTTGAATTGCTTTTAGGTTTGTGAATTCATAATCTTCTTCAATACCTGATTGGTCTTCAATTTTATACTGTATTTTATCTAAAGGAACATCTTTGTATTTATTGTTTTTTTTGTAATTATAAATACTGTTATTTATCACGATGCGTTTTAACCAAGCACTAAAGGTTGCAACATCTTTTAAACCATCCAGTTTGGTAAATGCAGTCAAAAAAGAATCTTGCATTACATCTTCAGCTTCATAGCTATTTTTCAAGATTCTGAACGCAGTGTTATACATCGCTTTGTAATACCTGTTATAGACCTCCATTTGCGCATGCTGGTTGTCTTGTTTACATAGCTGGATTAACTGCTCTATATTTTGATTGGCTAGGGTCAAAAAACAAATGCTTTATTATAAAGATGGAACATTTTTAAAAGTGTTACACTTTTGATTAAAAAAAGTTTTTAGATATGAGTTTGGCAATGGCATAACTATTGAAAACATATAAAGGTAAATAACTTTATTGATTTTATAAATCACTGAAAATCAAATAAAAGTAAGTAATGTTTAATGACTAATGCTAAATAATTCTGTAATTTTGATGACAGAATGACCTAAATATATCTATGGCAAAAGCTAATTTTATAAGTCTTGACAGTTTGTCATTTAAGGAGTTTGATGAAAATTCAGAGTTGATTCCTTTAATGACACCAGAGGATGAAGCAGAAATAAATAACGAAATACTCCCAGAGTCGCTCCCAATTTTACCGCTTCGGAATACCGTATTGTTTCCTGGAGTGGTTATACCCATTACAGCGGGTAGGGATAAATCTATTCGGCTTATAAATGACGCCAACAAGGGCACTAAGGTCATTGGAGTTGTCTCTCAAAAAGATGAAAACATAGAAGACCCCGTTGCAAAAGATATTTTCAAAAAAGGAACCGTTGCCCGAATCCTGAAAGTGTTAAAAATGCCTGACGGAAATACAACCATAATTATCCAAGGTAAAAGACGCTTTGAAATCGATAAAGTCATTGGGGAAGAACCTTATATTACTGCCACAGTCAAAGATATTGCTGAGGCCAGACCTGCACAGGACAATCAAGAATTTACCGCCATTATTGATTCTATAAAAGAATTAGCCCTTCAAATTATTAAGGATAGTCCAAATATTCCCACAGAAGCTTCATTTGCCATAAAAAACATTGAAAGCAATTCGTTTCTGATCAATTTTGTGTCTTCCAATATGAATCTTGCCGTCGACGAAAAGCAAAAACTACTTGAGATCAATGATTTAAAAGAACGTGCGCTGGCTACTTTAAAGTACATGAATATTGAGTTTCAAAAATTGGAACTTAAGAATGATATTCAGTCCAAGGTTCAAAGTGACATGAGCCAACAACAACGTGAATACTTTTTGCATCAACAGATGAAAACCATTCAAGAAGAACTTGGTGGTGTTTCATATGATGAGGAAATTGATGACATGAAAATGCGTGCCGATAAAAAGTTTTGGGATGATAAGGTTGCCGATCATTTTGATAAGGAATTATCAAAATTACAACGCATGAATCCCCAAGTTGCGGAGTATTCCATCCAACGCAATTATTTGGATTTATTTTTAGATCTACCTTGGAATGAATATAGCAAGGATAAATTTGATTTAAAACGTGCCAAGCGTATTTTGGATAGAGATCATTATGGTCTGGATGATGTTAAGCGAAGAATTATAGAATATTTAGCGGTTTTAAAACTTCGTAACGATATGAAATCGCCAATTCTTTGTTTTTATGGGCCTCCAGGTGTGGGTAAAACCTCATTAGGAAAATCTATTGCAGAAGCCTTGGGTAGGGAATATGTAAGAATGTCGTTAGGTGGTTTACGTGATGAAGCCGAAATTCGTGGGCACAGAAAAACTTATATTGGTGCCATGCCTGGACGAATCCTTCAAAGTATTAAAAAGGCCGAGACATCAAATCCTGTGTTTGTATTGGATGAGATTGACAAATTATCAAATTCTCATCAGGGAGATCCTTCTTCAGCTATGCTCGAAGTGTTAGATCCAGAACAGAACAATGATTTTTATGACAACTTTTTGGAAATGGGCTTTGATCTTTCCAAAGTCATGTTTATTGCAACCTGTAACAGTTTAAACCATATTCAGCCTGCATTATTGGACCGAATGGAAATTATTAATGTCTCAGGGTATACCATTGAAGAAAAAGTTGAAATAGCGAAACGTCATTTATTGCCAAAACAATTAAAAGAACATGGATTAGATTCCAAAAATTTAAAAATAGCAAAACCACAGTTGGAAAAAATTGTAGAAGGCTATACTCGTGAATCTGGGGTTAGGGGTTTGGAAAAACAAATTGCCAAAATGGTACGCCATTCGGCTAAGAATATTGCCATGGAAGAGGACTATAATATTAAAGTCACAAATGACGACATTTTGAAAGTATTAGGGTCACCAAAGTTAGAGCGCGACAAATATGAAAACAATAATGTTGCAGGAGTTGTAACAGGTTTGGCTTGGACTAAGGTTGGAGGAGATATTTTATTTATTGAATCTATTTTATCAAAAGGAAAAGGAAATTTGACCATTACCGGCAATTTGGGCAAGGTTATGAAAGAATCGGCTACCATAGCTATGGAATATATTAAATCCAATGCCGATGAATTTGAAATAAACCCAGAAGTTTTTGATAAGTATAATGTACATATCCATGTGCCCGAAGGAGCAACTCCAAAAGATGGGCCAAGCGCAGGAGTAACCATGCTAACTTCCTTAGTGTCACTGTTTACTCAGCGTAAAGTTAAAAGTAGCTTAGCAATGACTGGTGAAATAACGCTGCGAGGTAAGGTGTTGCCGGTTGGAGGAATCAAAGAAAAAATACTTGCTGCCAAAAGAGCACGGATAAAAGAAATTTTGCTTTGTGAGGAGAATAAACGTGATATTGAAGAAATAAAACCTGAATATTTAAAAGGATTAACGTTTCATTATGTAACGGAAATGAGTGATGTTTTAAAATTCGCTTTAACCGATCAAAAAGTACAGAACGCAAAAATATTATAATCCAAAAACCTCGACTTAATCGAGGTTTTTTCTCGCTTCAAAAATAAATCAATCATACACCCGTTTTAAGTAAGATTTATTTACTTTGCAAACTTATGCTAAAGAGGATTGCTACTTTATTGATTTTTACTTTTATAACATCAACTTTCGCACAAGTAGGAGGTGAGTCTACATACCAATTTTTAAACCTAGTATCATCACCCCGTCAGGCAGCTTTGGGCGGGAAAGTAATCACAAATTATGACTATGATGTTA
>JBBKXS010000383.1:0-13596 GCA_037969605.1 Flavobacteriaceae bacterium | reverse complement strand
GAAGGCACACACGTTTTTTAGTTTGAACGTGAAAAATTTTCCTAATCATTCGAACGTGTATGACTCACTAGGTGATTATTATGCTGCTGTAGAGGAACATGATAAGGCAATTGCAGCTTATGAAAAGGCTTTAAGCACTGGTGGTGGTAATGACTATTCAAAGGAGAAACTTGATGCTCTTAAAGAACAACACTAAGTTTTTGATAGAAAATAAGTGTGATGAAACTTAATATAAATAAACAAATTAAGATACATAGTGCCATTTTTCTTTTACTGTTGTCTTGTAAACCGGACAACAATCATGAAACCGAATTTATCACCTTACTTGAGACTACTACAAGTTGGAATGGTGAAACGCTTCCTAAATATCCTGACGGACAACCCAAGATCACTATTTTAAAAGCTATTATCCCAGCACATTCAACATTGGATATCCATAAACATACGGTCATTAATGCAGCAGTGTTATTGGATGGTGAATTGACCGTGATTACAAATATGAAGGATACGTTGAGGGTAAAAGCGGGAGATACCTTTGCAGAAGTGGTAAACACTTGGCACTATGGGATAAATGATAGTGCTAAACCCGCAGAATTCATTATCTTTTATACTGGAATTGAAGGTGGCAATAATACGATTCTTAAAAAAGAGCCATGATAGCCAATACCATAGATGAGGTCATAGAATATTTGGAACACATCATTCAGACTTCAATTCATGAGGAAAGTTCCTTGGGATATTTCGCTGCTTTATATCAGAACGTCACGATACAGGTCAAAAACAAATTGGGACAACAATATTTTGATGATGACCAACGCATGGAGCAATTGGACGTTGTTTTTGCAAACCGATATTTGGCTGCCTATTCCGATTATCAACAAGAGAAAAACATCACTAAATCTTGGGAAGTTGCCTTCAAATTATCAAAAAACAAAGAACTAATCATTCTCCAACATTTATTATTGGGAATGAATGCACATATCAATTTAGATTTGGGAATTGCCGCTGCCTGTGTAACAACTAAAGCAACTATAAATGATTTGCAATCAGACTTTAATAAAATTAATGATATCCTCAGCTCATTAGTTAACCAAGTCCAACAGGATTTAGCCAAAATTTGGCCCACATTGCTCAAACTTCTAAAATGGGCAAAAAAGGTTGATGATTTTTTGATCAACTTTAGTATGAATTTAGCTAGGGATGGCGCCTGGAAATTTGCAAATGAATTGGCTGTGTTTGAAGAAAAATCCAAACGGGACCTTTTAATTTTTGAAAGAGATTGTAAAATTTCAGAACTCTCAAAATTAATAACCAATCATGGTATTGTAGGTAGAATCATTTTTATAATCATTAGGTTGGGTGAACGTGGAATGCCTTCAGACAAAATTAAGGCTTTGGGAAATAGTAACCAGACCTCATAACGATAATACAGATATAACTCTTTTAATACAAAAACTTTGTGCTATAACCATTAAATTTGCACATGAAATCTATTGTTTTAACCATAGTTTCAGTTTACATTTCAATCCTTTCATTTTCCCAAAACAGTTTCGGAAAAGTAGTGGATAGCGAAAACACTTTGGAGCTACCCAGTGTAAGAATCATAAGTACGGACAGTACATTTTCAAGCATAACAAGTAATAACGGTAGATTCATTGTTCCAAGTGGACACAGCTATCTATTTTCCAAAGAGGGTTATGTTTCAAAAACCATTGACATTTCCGCTGATTATTATACCATCGTTCAACTTATAGCCATTCCGGAACATCTCAATGAAATCATTATCACCTCCAATAATTTTAAAAGTCAGTTAAAAACGTTGCCTACTGCAGTTTCTATATTGTCGGTACAAGATATCCAAAATAATAATTCAGTCAATATAGCTCCTGTTTTAAACACGATTCCAGGTGTTTTTATGCATAATGGCACTTTGACCACCAACCGAATAACAATTCGTGGTATAGGTTCACGAAATCTTTTTGGAACGAGTAAAATTAGGGCGTATTATCAAGATATTCCACTCACCAATGGTTCGGGAGCATCAACGATTGAGGATATTGAAATGAATACTTTGGGGCGTATTGAAATTTTAAAGGGCCCGTCCTCAAGTACTTATGGTGCAGGCCTGGGTGGTACTATTGAATTGATTCCCATAAAAGGAAGATTGGATGAGTTCTCTGTTAATACTGGTTATACCTTTGGGTCTTATGGTTTGCAGAAGTATCTGTTACAGGCCAATTTGGGTGATTTGAAACATACGGCAAGCATGACCTATTCCAATATCCATAGTGACGGTTATAGAGAAAACAATGCAACCAATAGGCAAACCTTTACAGTTGCCACCCATCATTTTTTAGGGAATGCTAACCAACTAACATTCGTTGGAAATAATATCGATTTAAAGGCCTTTATCCCAAGCTCCATCATTGAAGATGCTTACTTGAACAATCCTAAGTCTGCAGCTTTTACCTGGAAGCGCTCCAAGGGTTATGAAGATTATCAAAAAGGGTTGTTTGGCTTGTCTTGGCAACACGAGTATTCTCAGAAAACAAAACAATACACCAGTTTGTTTACTTCATTTCAAAATTCGTATGAGCCAAGACCCTTTAACGTTTTAATGGAAAAAACAGGAGGTATCGGAGTACGTTCTCGAGTTATTTCAGAAATCAAAGCGTTTGGCAAACCACTCGAATGGACGCTTGGTGGTGAATTTTTTAGTGATCGTAATAGTTATCAAACTTATGAAAATCTTTACGAAGACTATCCCCCTGACATTGGAAGTGTACAAGGAGATTTGTTAAGTGATTTTAAGGAAAAACGTCAGTATTTAAATTTATTTTTTGATTCAAAATACAACCTATCAAAAAACACCATATTCACGTTTGGAATAAACTTTAATTCCACATCGTACACCTTGGAAGATAGGTTTACAAGTGATGGTATGGATTTTTCAGGAGATTACAGTTTTGACCCTATTCTTTCACCAAAATTTGGATTGACCCACCAAATTGCGAAAAACATCATGGTTTACACTACGGTTGGTCATGGGTTCTCCCCTCCTTCTCTGGAAGAAACGTTGCTTCCAGATGGGCTGATAAACACCAATATAAAGCCTGAAAGTGGATGGAATTATGAAATTGGAAGTCGCGGTAGTCTGTTCCGTGACCAACTTCGGTTTGATACGGCACTTTATAGAATGGATGTTAAAAATTTATTGGTTGCCAGACGCACTTCTAGTGATGAATTCATTGGAGTAAATGCAGGTAAAACACAGTATTACGGATTGGAGGTCACCATTAATTATTCATTAATAAAGACTGAAAACTTCAAAATCAATCATTCCAATTCCTTTGCCTATAATGATTTTAGGTTCAAGGAATTTATAGATGATGTGGCAGATTATTCAGGAAATGACCTGACTGGGATTCCGAACTTTACTTTCAATTCAATTTTAAATATGAAAACCCATTTTGGGCTTTATGTCTTTTTAAACTATAACGCTGTTGGGAAAATTCCAATTCGAGATAATAATAAAGTGTATTCAAAAAGTTATCAATTGCTAAATACTAAATTTGGTTTTAAATCAGATAATAAAAGAAAAATACAATTTGACGTCTTCATAGGCATTAATAATATTTTTGATGAACATTATGCCTCGATGCTACTCATTAATGCTGAAGGATTTGGCGGTTCTGCCCCAAGGTATTATTATCCTGGTGAGCCATCAAATTATTATGTGGGCGTAAATTTGAAATTCGTGTTTTAAATTTTCGTGACTTTAAATGACTTTCTCAAAAACAATTGTGGAACAGGAAATAATGTATCAACTAGATTGACTAGCATTCAAATAACGCTCCCTAATTACCTCACAATGATGTGTCTCATGCCCCATTATGATAAACCCTATGGCTCTTACTGAAACTGGACTATTACTTGCGGTCCCAATTGCCATCAACATCTCATCAGAAAAACCGTCAAATAAGGTAACAGTTGCCAATTTTATAGCTTTATATTCATTAATAAGGTCTTCAATCGATCGTTTATTGGCTTGACTTGGCAAGACGTAATCGTCTTGCTCAAAACCAGGAAGTAGTGTTTGGTCTTTTCGCGCAATTCTTAAGGCTCGATAAGTAAAAACACGTTCGGCGTCCATTAGATGCTGGATTATTTCTTTTATGGTCCATTTTCCTTCTGCATAGCGAAATTCTAATTTATCGGATGGAATACTTTTTAAAAACAAAATGCTTTGTTCACCAGATTTTATAAGGCCATCTTTTAAAGAAAGCCAACTGGTTTTATTGATATAAGTTCCATAATAAGGGTTGAATTCGCCAGAATTTAAATCATCTTTTGTCATATTCTTATCAATAATAATTCGACCAAAAGTAACAAAAAACCCACGGATGAACTTTCAAAACATGGGCTTTTAAATAATTTATGTGAAGGGGTTACAATTCATTAAATATAGTATGCATTAAACGTTTTTTATCATTAATGCTTTCTTCAAGTGAAATCATGGTTTCGGTTCTGTATACACCCTCTATATCGTCTAACATAAAAATAATATCCTTGGCATGCGAGGTGTTTTTGGCCCTTAATTTGCAAAATATATTAAACTTACCAGTAGTTATATGCGCTACTGTTACATATGGAATTTTATTAATGCGTTCCAAAACAAAATTTGTCTGTGAGGTATTATTCAAAAAAACACCAACATAGGCTATAAATGAATAGCCCAATTTTTTGTAATCCAATGTTAATGAAGAACCTTGTATTATTCCGGCTTCTTCCATTTTCTTGACCCTTACATGAACAGTTCCTGCTGAAATGATCAATTTTTTTGCAATATCAGTAAAAGGAATCCTCGTATTGTCTATTAACATGTCCAAAATTTGATGATCAACTTCATCCAATTTAAATTTCCCCATTTTATTAATTTATTAAATTTAATACAAAAATAATAGTTTTTTATTGAAGATAATGCATGTATATTTAGATATTTTCGGAAATCAATGAAATTCTGTCGTTTTTTATTAAAACGAAATCGATTTCGACACCTTCAAAAATGGCCTTCAAATCATTTCCAAGAACCTCATTGTTATTGGCATTGATTTCTCTATGGCCATAAAAACTTTTTAAATCGGAAATCTTTTCTACTATAGGTATAAATTCAACTTTATTTTTAATCAACTTTTCCTGATACATAATGCCTATATCCTGTATTTGAGACTTTACAAAGGCATTTCGGATGATGATATCATAAAATAACTTTTCGTTTTCAGGAATATCAAAATAATGATTAAATGAATCTCCAGTTATTTCAGTATTTGCAATATAATCCAAGGCCACTAATAGAGATTGAAATATATAACGCCTTGTTTCTTCCCTAGCATAATCATATGGATAATGGCCAGCTTCAATAAGAATTGTTGGTATGTTTTGGGATTGAAACGTGTCACCTACACAATTGATGTTAAAGGCATCATCATAAATTCCGACCTGATTAGGGATCTGCTCTTGCAACATTGTATTCATTACTGAAATGATTTCCATCGCTTTTCTGCGATTATCTGTAACTGTACAATGTTCATCCTGAGCAGGAGCTAAAAATGATATCGTAGCTGGTAGATTGCTGCTTCCTGCACTAAAAATTGTACGCTGTCCGTGAAGATTAAAGCAGAAATTAGGCTTAAAGTCATTAAAAAAAGCTCTTAAAACCCGACTTTCTGGCTGTGATAAGTCTTGGGCATCCCTGTTCAAATCCACATCATTGGCATTTAATCTGGTGTAAGCTTTAGCACCATCCGGATTAAGTATGGGAATAATAGCAATTGTACAGGAACTCAATATGTTTTTAACCGTATGGTGATTGCTTTTATAAAAAAGGTTAAAGAGATCAAAGATCGCCTTAGTTGTAGTGCTTTCATTGCCATGCATTTGGGACCACATTAAAATTTTTCGATTTCCTGATCCAATGGATATGGCGTGAATGGATTCCTCAAAAACAGATTGACCAATAACTTTAATGTCAAATTGTCCTTCAAGTTTTTTTAGTGAAGATGCGATATGTTGCAACGTTATATAACGATGAAACAGCGATGTTTCTTCGTGTTCTTTATGGAACTGATTGAGTAAAGCTACTGTCATTGAATAATTGATAAAGAACAAATGTAAACAATAATAAATTCACATTTGTAAACAGTAAAATAATCAGTATTGTTCACATTTGTCTACAATAAACCCATTGAAAAACAATGATGCTGGATTAAAAATTTATATTATTTATTTCATTACATTAGTATCCTTATTATCAATTATTTAATCTTGTTTAACTCAACATATAATTAAATATTATTTAAGTTAATATGTTAAATATTGATAAATAATAATAATAAATATTTACATTTGTAACATCGAATCATTAAATCTAGAGTTTACAATGATAAACACTGATGATTTTATTAAACGTCTACAAAAAGTAATCGATTTTTACGGAGAATCTTCATCTTCCTTTGCTGAAAAAATTGGTGTACAGCGTTCAAGTATTTCCCATATTTTATCGGGTAGAAATAAACCGAGTTTAGATTTTATTTTAAAAGTCCTCTCCTCTTTTCCTGAAGTAGAATTGTATTGGCTAATAAATGGAAAGGGAATTTTTCCGCCAGAAGCCAAAAATGGCATTCCTAAAGAATCTGAATCTTCGCTAAAAAATATAAACGTATCATTTGAAAATTCTGATAAAGCCATAGAGCGTATAGTCATTTTTTATACCGATGGTAGTTTTCAAAACTTTGATAATTTATAGGTATAGATTTCATTTGTCAAATACTAAATTTTTAAAATCGTTTCAATACGATTAAACTTTAGTAATTTTGTTCAAATTTATCTATATGAAGTTTGTAATTTTAGTTGTATTATTATTCAGCATAACATCATGCTACCAAAACACAAGGCAATGCAATGATTTTAAAACTGGAATTTTTAGAAGTGAAGTGACCATAAATAATAAAATATATATCTCAGATTTTAAGAGGACCGAAACCATACAGATTGAAACTTACGATGAAAAAACGGATTCAAGTGAAGTGCGCTGGATTAACGATTGTGAGGTCATCTTTAAGACTATCAATCCTAAAAATAGATTAGAAAAAAAAGATATTCATTTAAAAATATTGACCACTACTGATTCTTCATATACTTATGAATACTCTTATGTAGGCGAACAAAAAAAACAAAAAGGAATTGCCATAAAAACAGAATAGCATGTTAGATTTTCTACTGACCAGTGACGCCATTATGGCATTACTCACCTTAACATTTTTAGAAATTATTTTAGGAATAGACAACATTGTTTTTATCTCAATTGCGGCGAATAAGCTACCACAGCATCAACGAAATAAAGCAACAAATATAGGTTTGCTTTTTGCAATGCTCCAACGCGTTATCCTGTTGTTTTTTGTTTCCTTTTTAGTAGGTTTATCAAAACCTTTCTATATTTTTAATAGTACTTGGTTGGACGTATCAATAAGTGTACAGGCCATAATATTACTGCTTGGTGGGTTGTTTTTAATTTTTAAAAGCACTTCGGAAATCAGGGAAAAGGTTGATACACCATCCCATAATATTGGTGAAGCAAAAAGCATAAAGATAAAATCATTATCTCAAGCCATCATTCAAATTTTGATTATAGATTTTGTATTTTCAATAGATTCAATTTTGACTGCAGTAGGAATGACCAACGGTTTACACCAAAATCATAATTATAACCTAGTCTTAATGATTATTGCCGTAGTGGTTTCTATAGCAATTATGATTGGTTTCGCAAACCCAATAAGAAAATTTATAGACAAACATCCAAGTATGCAGATTTTAGGTTTGGCATTTTTAATCCTTATTGGTTTTATGCTTATTACAGAAGCTGCTCACCTTTCAGAAACCAAATTCTTTGACAAAACTGTAGGTGCCATTCCTAAAGGGTATCTATACTTTGCAATAGCCTTCTCAATGTTTGTGGAGTTTTTAAGCTTTAGAATGAAAAAGAAAGGAAAATCATAAAATGGTATAATTCAAGCCTTTTTTTAAAACGGTAACCTAAAATAGCGTAATCTGTCCTTTGTCATTTAAATTGTCTTTGGAATCTAAACTGTCTTCTTTTAAAGGTTTTTTAGACCCCTCTTCTTGAGTTTCTGTGCTTAAATCTAATGAAATTTCACTGGAAACCTCGGTTTCATCAACTACTTCAATTTCATTAGCTGGAGTTTCTTCTGGTGCTTCATAAGGCAATGGGTCCAACAAATCAATCTGATTGACTTTCTCTTTGGTCAATTGATTTCCTAATGCTGAAATACCTTTAATTGCAATAAACTCTTCAATATTCACTACAAGATTATCTTTTCTTTCTTTACCGCGCTCTTTGGTAAACTCAACTTCAACCATAGGTTTCCAGTCGGTTGACACAATTTCAAGGTTTGAATCCTTATGGGCTGTAATAAAAAGTTCTTCTCTATTTTCGTTTTCAATGACAAAACGTTTAACGAAAAACTTTTCTTTATCACCGTCAAAATAAATGGCCGAAATTGGTTTTTTTGGAACCCATTTCTCAAGCACAATCATGTCTTCATCAAAATGTGTGGTCAATTCTGGCAAAATAGTCTTGACATTGCCTGATTGAGTAATGATAAGCAACCTGTCTTCTCCCCTAAACTCTCCAATAAGCTCGCCTCTTTCATCCACGTTTAGGCGTTGCACAGCATCATCAAACCAAATTTTACGAGGTTTTAAAGTAGAGATACCCTTTTCTTTTAGCTCAATCTTTTTAACCGAATATTTGGTGACCAAATTACCTTTAGAAGCCCGTCCTTTAATCAAAACCTCAGCAAAATCCAGATCCCATTTCAGTTTTTTAATACTTCCCACTTGACGTAAATATACGGTCACCACTTCAGCTTCTCCATTCGGATTTTCGGAAAAATACCAGATTAAAGAATTGCTACTACCATTGGTTAAATCATACTCTTTATCTCTTGTAATACCGGTGACATTAAAACGCTTAACATAGGTTGGTCCGCCTTTACCGTCACGATAGATCATATTGTAGATCGTGCGCTTGTCCTTTTTCTTAAAAACTGATGCATGTATAATGTCTTTACCAATAAAGGTTTTGGCATCCACTTTTGTTACCATCATTTTTCCTTCCTTCGTAAAAACAATGATATCATCAATATCACTACAGTCACATACATATTCATCTTTTTTAAGAGAGGTTCCAATGAAACCTTCTTCTCTATTGACATACAGTTTGGTGTTGCGAATGACCACTTTTGTGGCATCAACGTCATCAAAAATTCGAATTTCAGTTTGGCGCTCCCTGCCCTTACCATAATCTTTTTTCAACCTTGTAAAATAGGCAATGGCATAATCGATTAAATGCGCCAAATGGTGTTTTACTTCGGCTATTTGATCTTCAAGAGTGTCTATTTTTTGTTGAGCTTTATCAATATCAAATTTTGAAATCCGTTTGATCCTGATTTCGGTTAAACGTACAATATCTTCTTCCGTAATAGCACGCTTTAAATGTTTAATATGGGGCTGAAGTCCGTTGTCAATTGCCTTAATGACCCCCTCCCAAGTTTCTTCCTCCTCTATATCACGATAGATGCGCTTTTCAATAAAAATACGTTCTAAGGAAGCAAAGTGCCATTGTTCTTCCAACTCATCAAGCTTAATCTCTAGATCCTGTTTTAAAAGTTGTACGGTGTTATCTGTTGAACGATGCAACATTTCGGAAACACCCACAAAAAGTGGCCTATTCTCTTCAATAACACAACCTAAAGGCGATATGGAGACTTCACAACTTGTAAACGCATACAGGGCATCAATGGTTTTATCTGGTGAAATCCCTGAGGGTAAATGCACGAGAATTTCAACATTGGCGGCTGTATTGTCCTCAATCTTTTTAATCTTGATTTTTCCCTTTTCGTTGGCCTTCAGAATGGAATCGATAAGCGAAGATGTGTTGGTTCCAAATGGGATTTCGGTAATGACCAAAGTGAATTTGTCCATTTGGGAAATTTTGGCCCTCACGCGCACACGTCCACCACGTAACCCATCATTATAGTTACTAAAATCTGCAATCCCAGCTGTTGGAAAATCCGGTAAAATAGTGAATCGTTTTCCCTTTAAATGATTAATGGACGCATCAATAAGTTCAATGAAGTTGTGGGGCAATATTTTGGTAGAAAGACCCACAGCAATCCCTTCACCTCCTTGTGCCAAAAGCAATGGGAACATGACCGGAAGATTTACGGGTTCTTTACGACGACCATCATAACTGGCTTGCCATTCGGTAACTTTTGGATTATAAACAACATCCAATGCAAATTTTGATAGTCTCGCTTCTATATATCGGGATGCAGCTGCACTATCTCCTGTTAAAATATTACCCCAGTTACCCTGTGTATCTATCAATAAATCTTTTTGGCCAATTTGTACAATGGCATCCGCTATGCTGGCATCACCGTGCGGATGGTACTGCATGGTATGTCCTACAATGTTGGCAACTTTATTATAGCGACCATCGTCAAGGTCTTTCATGGAGTGCATGATACGACGTTGCACGGGTTTAAAACCGTCTTCAATGGCTGGTACCGCACGTTCTAAAATAACATAAGAAGCATAATCCAAAAACCAATCTTTGAACATACCATTAACTTTGGTTATGGTTTCCTGATTGTCTTCTTGTCTAGTGTTCAAGCCCTCGTTATCTTCTATCATTTACTATTCCAATTTTCTGTTTAATTTGATCATTTTGCTTAAAGATTGTCTAATATAACCTCGTTTTTTTTTAGCCACCAAAGTTAAGTTAAATGATTCTTTTTTTTCATTTCCTTTTCGATCCTTAATATATAGAATTAAAGATTTGTAAACCCAATAATTATGAAATTTATAGGCTATCAGATTTTCTTTGTTAAACTCCAATTTGTGCTCTCTATAATTAAGATATTCCGATAGCAATAAGCCACTATTCATAACGACTACTTTAACACCATCGCTATCGTATTCAAAATATTTGGAAATTCTGTGGACAAAAAAGAATAATATAATAAAACCAAATACGATTAAAAAAAAGGTCAATGTTGGATTAGGCGTTAAATGGCTAAAGGCACTAAAAACAGTTGCCAACAAAATTGCAAAAATGATCAGCACAAAATAGACTGATATAATAACGTTTTTAACCTTAGAATTATTAGTCCGCATTGCTCTCCTCTACTAAATCGAGTTCAACTTTAAGATTGTTAATGATGAATTCCTGTCGATCTGGAGTGTTTTTCCCCATATAAAATTCCAATAAGTTTTCTATGGACATGTCTTTATCCAACATCACAGGGTCCAAACGAATATCCTCACCAATAAAGTGTACAAATTCATCAGGTGAAATTTCTCCTAAACCTTTAAATCGGGTGATTTCAGGCTTAGGTTTCAATTTTTCAATAGCATTTCGGCGTTCCTCATGAGAGTAACAATAGATGGTTTCCTTTTTATTACGAACCCTAAACAAGGGAGTCTGCAAAATATACAAATGTCCTTCCTTGATCAATTCTGGAAAGAATTGTAAAAAAAACGTAATCAACAACAAACGAATGTGCATCCCGTCTACATCGGCATCGGTTGCAATCACTACATTGTTGTAACGCAAATCTTCAAGTGATTCTTCTATATTCAATGCAGATTGAAGCAAATTAAATTCTTCATTTTCATACACAATTTTCTTGCTTAAACCATAACAATTAAGAGGTTTTCCTTTTAAACTGAATACAGCTTGAGTGTTCACATCACGGGATTTTGTGATACTTCCAGAAGCTGAATCGCCCTCTGTAATAAATAAGGTAGTTTCAAGATTTCGTTCTCCTTTAATATCACCAAAATGAACTCTGCAATCCCTTAATTTTTTATTATGAAGATTGGCTTTTTTTGCCCTGTCCTTAGCCAATTTCCTGATTCCTGAAAGCTCTTTACGTTCCCGTTCGGCTTGTAGTATCTTCCGCTGGATTTTTTCAGCTGTTTCGGGGTTTTTATGCAAATAATTATCAAGCTGCGTTTTTAGGAAATCATTGATATACGTTCTCACAGTTGGCAGCTTTCCTCCCATGTCTGTAGAACCCAATTTCGTTTTGGTTTGGCTTTCAAAAATAGGTTCCATTACTTTTATGGCCATTGCGGTAACAATCGATTTTCTGATATCTGAAGGCTCAAAGTTTTTACCATAAAACTCTCTAATGGTTTTTACCAAAGCCTCTCTATACGCCGTTAAATGTGTACCGCCTTGAGTTGTGTTTTGACCATTGACAAACGAATGGTATTCTTCACTATACTGGGTTTTACTATGTGTAATGGCTACTTCAATATCTTCTCCTTTTAAATGAATGATAGGATATAGCATATCGGTGGCATTGATATTTTCACCCAGTAAGTCTTTTAAACCATGTTCGCTATAATATTTTTCACCGTTAAAAACTATGGTCAATCCAGTATTAAGGTACACATAGTTTTTGAGCATTTTAATGACATACTCATTTCTGTATTTATAGTTTTTAAAGATAACGTCGTCAGGAATAAAGGAAACTTTCGTTCCTTTTCTTCGAGTAGAATCATCCAATAAATCTTCATTGGTAAGATTACCTTGGACAAATTCGGCAGAAGCCGATTTATTGTCTCGGGTGGATTCCACCCTGAAAAACGAGGACAGCGCATTAACCGCTTTTGTACCAACGCCATTTAAACCTACCGATTTTTTAAACGCCTTAGAGTCATACTTTCCCCCTGTATTCATTTTGGAAACCACATCCACTACTTTACCCAAGGGAATACCACGACCAAAATCACGAACGGATACTTTATTACCTTGAATTGAAACTTCAATAGTCTTGCCTGCACCCATTACATACTCGTCTATAGAGTTGTCGAGTACTTCTTTTAAGAGAATATAGATACCATCATCAGGTGATGATCCATCCCCCAATTTACCAATATACATTCCTGGACGCATACGGATATGCTCTTTCCAGTCAAGTGAACGTATATTATCTTCGGTATAGCTGGTATTTTGAGACATAAAAACCTTAAAATTTGAGATAGGACGCTAATATAGTATTTCAGCTTAAAAAATGAAACCCCAATAGATTAAAGTAATTAACAATAAAAAGCTGATTTTGTTGAGAACATAGGCTTTTTATGTGAAAAATGAATTCTTTAGACATTAAACAGGAAATGCATCACATCTCCGTCTTTAACAATATAATTTTTACCTTCAACTCGCATTTTACCAGCCTCTTTTACCTTAGCCTCACTTCCAAAACTTACGTAATCGTCATATGCAATAACTTCAGCCCTTATAAACCCTTTCTCAAAATCGGTATGGATTACTCCTGCAGCTTGTGGCGCAGTGGCTCCAATATCAATGGTCCACGCCCTAACTTCCTTTACCCCTGCAGTAAAATAGGTTTGCTGTTTCAACAATTGATAAGCAGAACGAATTAGTTTTGAAGAACCGGGTTCATTCAATCCAATGTCTTGAAGGAACAGCTTACGTTCTTCGTA
>JBBKXS010000382.1:0-4525 GCA_037969605.1 Flavobacteriaceae bacterium | reverse complement strand
TCATTACAAACATCATCACAATCATCATCATCATCCCTATGAGTTTTTAATTTTCCGCCGTAACCATATTTAAAATTAGATTTTTTAAAACTAGAAAATTTAAAACTCTAATATTATGAAAACTCCATTATTTGGTTTGCTTTTTTTAGGACTAACCACCCTAGCGTACTCACAATCACAATCTGAAAATGTAGGATTAAAAAAGATTGTTATCTCCGCAAATAGTAAATACCTCGGTGAGGCTTATGGCGAAAATACCCCAAACACTGTTAAAGATGTGGAATACACTGTAGCATCATATGATATCACAACGAGTAAAGTCTACAATCCTGAGCATGATGGATATCGAGTTAATTTTAATGGTTCAAACTTTAACATTAATGCCATCTATAATTCTGAAGGCATAATTTTAGCATCTAACGAAAAATTTGAAGACATCCTATTGCCCCACCACATACGGCAGTCCTTATATAAAGAATATCCTGGATGGTCACCACACAGTAATACTTATCAAGTAGTGTACAACTTTAAAAAGGGAGCAAAAAAAGCTTATAAAGTTCAGTTAAGAAAGGATGGTAAGAGAGTAAACTTAAAAATTGATGTACAAAATGACATGTCATTAGTTTATAACTAATAGCATAAAAAAACGCAACCAAAATTGGTTGCGTTTTTTTTTATTTAATGCGATGCTGAAACTAATTCAGCATGACAATTCTTATTTCACTTCTTCGAAATCTACGTCTTCAACATCACTCGATTCATTGGTTCCTTGTCCGTTTTGTCCCGATGTATCGGGAGCATCAGGACCTGGTTGCTCTCCACCTTGTTGCGCTTCAGCTTGAGCCTTATACATCTCTTCACTGGCCACTTTCCAAGCTTCGTTGATTTTCTCCAACGCTGGGTCTATGACAGCCAAATCTTTGGTTTCAAAGGCTTTTTTCAATTCTTCCAAAGCTTCCTCAATTGGCTTTTTCTTATCTTCAGACAATTTATCCCCAAATTCTTTCAACTGACTTTCCGTTTGGAAAATCATGGCATCGGCAGCATTCAATTTATCCGCTTTTTCTTTCGCCAATTTATCAGACTCAGCATTCGCTTCAGCATCTGCTTTCATTTTTTTAATTTCTTCTTCAGTTAACCCTGAAGAGGCTTCGATACGAATATCTTGTGTTTTTCCTGTTGCTTTATCTCCTGCTGTGACGTGAATGATTCCATTGGCGTCAATATCAAAGGTGACCTCAATTTGTGGTGTACCTCGTCTTGCAGGTGGAATTCCGTCCAAGTGGAAACGTCCAATGGTTTTATTATCGGCAGCCATCGCTCTTTCACCTTGTAGCACATGAATTTCCACAGAAGGCTGATTATCGGCAGCTGTAGAGAATACCTGTGATTTTTTGGTCGGAATGGTCGTGTTGGACTCAATAAGTTTGGTCATTACATTACCCATGGTTTCGATACCCAATGATAATGGGGTAACGTCAAGTAACAAGACATCTTTAACATCTCCGGTTAACACACCACCTTGGATTCCCGCTCCAACAGCAACCACTTCATCTGGATTCACACCTTTACTTGGTGCTTTTCCAAAGAATTTTTCTACAGCAGCTTGTACTGCAGGTATACGTGTTGAACCACCTACCAAAATGATTTCATCTATATCACTTTTTGATAGTTTTGCTGCTTTTAAAGCTGACTCACATGGTTGAATGGTACGTTTTACCAAATCATCAATTAATTGCTCAAATTTTGCTCTGGTCAATGTTCTTACCAAGTGCTTTGGTCCACTTGCAGTAGCGGTTACATAAGGCAAGTTGATTTCAGTTTGTGCAGAAGATGATAATTCAATTTTAGCTTTTTCGGCAGCTTCTTTTAAACGTTGAAGTGCCATTGGGTCTTTGCGTAGATCGATGCCTTCTTCTTTGTTAAATTCATCAGCTAACCAATCAATCACTTTTTGATCCACATCATCACCACCTAAATGAGTATCTCCATCGGTTGATAACACTTCAAATACGCCATCACCCAACTCTAAGACAGAAACATCATGGGTTCCTCCACCAAAGTCGAAAACTACAATTTTTTGATCTTTACCTTTTTTATCCATGCCATAGGCCAAGGCGGCAGCCGTAGGTTCATTAATAATCCTACGGACTGTTAAACCTGCAATCTCCCCAGCTTCTTTCGTAGCCTGACGTTGGGAATCATTAAAATAGGCTGGCACAGTTATTACAGCTTCAGTTACTGTAGTTCCTAAATCGTCTTCAGCAGTTTTCTTCATTTTTTGAAGGATCATTGCCGACAATTCTTGTGGTGTATACAAACGCCCATCAATATCCACTCTTGGAGTGTCATTGTCGCCTTTTACCACTTTATAAGGTACACGGTCTGCTTCTTTTTTGGATTCAGAATATTTATTACCCATAAAACGTTTGATAGATGATACCGTTTTAGTCGGGTTTGTTACTGCTTGACGTTTTGCTGGATCTCCAACTTTAATTTCGCCTCCTTCTATAAAAGCAATTACTGAAGGTGTGGTACGCTTACCTTCTGCATTAGGGATTACAACAGGTTCGCTACCTTCCATAACCGAAACACAAGAGTTGGTGGTTCCTAAATCGATTCCAATAATTTTACTCATAATATTTATATTTAATTCTTTATTAAATGTTTTTAATTTGATTCAACCCTAAGATTATTATAACGTCTTTTTAAATTCCAAGCATGACCTTTTTTTAAGGCGTTAAGTTTTAGAGTAAATTGATTGTTTTTTGTTCTCATTATTTTTTTATTAATTGTACTTAATTTTAATACACTACTCCATAGTCAATGATTATGCCATTACAAAAAATATGACAAGCTGTCATTTAATTTTCAACTCTATTTAGAATCTTTTTAAAAAATTTGGATTTTGACTTTGTTTTGATTTCATTTTAATTGCGCTATTAATCTCTATATTTGCCAAAATCTATAAGGTTTCCTTCATGGAATGTATATCTGTTTTTGACATGCTTAAAATTGGCGTCGGCCCCTCAAGTTCTCATACTCTGGGTCCTTGGCGAGCAGCCGAACGATGGATAAAAGACCTTAAATCCACCAACCAATTTGAATTGATTGAAAGTATAAAAGTGGACCTATATGGTTCGTTGTCATTAACTGGCAAAGGACATGCTACCGATTATGCTGTTATGCTTGGGTTAAGTGGCGCTGATCCTGAAACGATTCCAATAGAATCCATTGCAGCCATTATCGATGACATAAAAAATACGAAAACTTTAAAATTCAACAATGAAAAGCTTTTGGTTTTTACTCCAGAATCTGATATTGTTTTCAATAGGAAATTTTTACCATTTCATTCTAATGCCTTAAAGTTTTCAGCAAAAGTTAATGGTGTAACTAAAAGTTCTACCTACTACTCTATTGGTGGTGGTTTTGTAGTTGTGGAGGAACGTAAAAATTCAAAAAAGAACAAAGCCATTTTTCTAAATACCTTTCCTTACCCAATCCGTTTGGGGACTGAATTATTGGACTATTGCTCGACTTTAAATAAATCGATTTCAGATGTTGTGTTTGAAAATGAAAAATCCATTCGAACACCAGAACAAATAGATTTTGAATTTCACAGGATATGGAATACCATGTTGGAATGTATGTATATTGGTTGCCATACAGAAGGCAACCTTCCAGGTGGTTTGAATGTAAGGCGACGAGCTTATGACACACACCAAACTTTAAAAAGTAACATACCTTATGCAAGTCCACAAGAATGGTTGGAAAGCATACGCTTGACCGAAGTTAAATTCCGCCAAATTTTAAAGTGGGTCAGTTGCTTTGCTTTGGCAGTCAATGAAGTGAATGCTTCTTTGGGTCGTGTGGTCACTGCACCTACAAACGGAAGTGCTGGTGTGATCCCGGCAGTATTGATGTACTATATGGTAATTGAAAACCATGAAGCCGATTTTGAGCATATTAAAAAATTCTTGCTTGTTGCTGGAGAAATTGGAAGCATCTTTAAAAAAGGGGCAACAATTTCGGCAGCCATGGGAGGTTGTCAAGCCGAAATAGGAGTATCTGCAGCTATGGCAGCTGCAGGCCTATGTGAACTACTTGGAGGCACACCAGAGCAGGTTTTGGTTGCAGCAGAAATTGCTATGGAACATCATTTAGGCTTAACCTGTGATCCTATTGGCGGTCTGGTTCAAATCCCTTGTATAGAGCGCAATTCCATGGGAGCCATAAAAGCCATAAATGCCACTGAATTGGCACTTGATACCGATCCGAAAAATGTAAAAGTCCCATTGGATAAAGTGGTTGCAACCATGTGGGAAACAGCCAAGGACATGAATACGAAGTATAAAGAAACTTCGGAAGGTGGTTTGGCTGTTGGTGTAAATTTGACCGATTGCTAGTCGATTAGGCACGTAATAAGCTAAAACTTACTATTTTTACAATATTAAACAACTAACATTATGTCAGCAGTAAAAAACGATTTCAAAAGAGTTACCGTAAAAACTTTGGTGGACATGAA
>JBBKXS010000381.1:0-5840 GCA_037969605.1 Flavobacteriaceae bacterium | reverse complement strand
AGACGACATTACACTAATTATTTTAAAGGCATTCCAAACTTCAAAGAATACAGAATGAAAATGGTAACCAGCGATAAAGCCAGCGATGTATTTGATGCTTTTGATGAGGTTTTGGAGGTATTTTCGGATTATCAGTTTGTTTAAATACTAATTTCTCACCAGTGTTTTGTTAATTCTGCTTGAGGCAATTTTTGAAGCCATAATGCCTAAAATCCCAATGGTCAAAAGCACTATTACAAAATTTATCATTTTAATCGTAACTGGGTAGGGTAATGATGGTGTAATCATGACCAAATCAAACTGCTGTTGCAGTATCACCGTCACTAAGCCTATAAATAAGCCAATAATACCACCAACAAGAGTCATTAAACTCCCCTGTAAAAAGAAAATTCGCTTAATATCTTCAGCAGTTGATCCCAAATTGAACAAAGTGCGCAACGACTCTTTTTTATCTAAAATCATCATGATTAGCGCACCAATAACATTGAACAAGGCAATAATGATGACTAATGTAAAAATGAGGTAAACCACCATATTTTCTGTGTTTAACATTTTATAGAGCGCGCCATTAAGCTGTATTCTGTTTTTAACTTCAACACGATCACCTAAAACCCCAAGAATGGATTTTTTTATAAGTTTTTCGTCTGCGTTGTCACTAAGCTTTATTTCAACCGAGGTAAACTGTTCTGGGTTGAAGTTTAACAAATAACGGGCAGTTGCTATATTGGCATATATGTATTCATTATTCAGTTCTTCGTTAATATCGAAAACCCCAACATTAGAAGCCTCAACACTATTAAAGATGCTTTTTACAGAACTTATCTGCCCCTTTCCAGGTTTAGGGACGTAAATAGTCAAGCTTTTAGCATAATCCAAAACACCAAACGACAAATCGTATGCAACTCCCCCACCAGACACGACTTGACTTAGCCCTGCTTCTAGCCAATTTCCCAGCACGATCATGGAATCAATATCTGTGACATTGGTATAGTTTTCATCAACCCCTTTCATAGTGGCCAATTTTTTCTTACCATCAAATTCAAGTACGACACGTTCTTCAATAATTTTTGAGAGCGAAGAAACGCCTTCAATATTTTTAAGAGCTGCATCCTCTACTTCTGAAAGCAAAAAGGACTTGCCTTCAGCAGGAACAATTTTTAAATCAGGATCAACAAAAGATGAGAATTCTAAACTAAAATCTTTTAATCCTGCAAATCCGGACAAAACAATAAACAACGCTGCCGATGCGATAACGATTCCCGATGCCGCGATATTGGTCATAATGTTTATGGCATTATTACTGCTTTTAGAAAACAAATAACGTTTCGCGATGTAAAGAGAAAAATTCAATTATGACTTTTTTCGTTTATCAAGTAAATTAGGATCTGCAATAGGATTGTCCCCTCCCTTTAGAGATTTTTCAATACGATCGATATACTCCAATGAGCCATCGATGAAAAATTCCAAATTGGGCATTCTTCGCAATTGGTGTTTAGTGCGTTGAGCCAGTTCATGTCTTATCAACGGAGTGTTGGAGCGAATACCCTTTAGAAGTTCTTCACCCTCTTTATTTGGGAAAATACTTAAATATACCTTGGCGATTGATAAATCGGCAGTAACATTTACCTTGCTTACCGAAATAATGACACCCTTTAGCCCTCCACGAGTAGCGGCTCCTTGCAGGACATCAGCTAGGTCTTGTTGTAAAATTCCACCAATTTTTTTCTGTCTGTTACTTTCCATGAGGCAAAAATAGACGATATTTAAGGATTATCTTATTTTTGATAAGACAAAATCAATATTAATAAGTTAGATCCCCGTTTTCACAGGGAATGTATATGAATAAAATTGAGCATATAGGAATTGCTGTAAATGATTTGGAAACCTCCAATAAAATTTTTGCCTTACTTTTTGGAAAAGAACATTATAAAACCGAAATAGTTGAAAGTGAACAGGTGATTACCTCTTTTTTTAAGTCCGGCCCAAATAAAATAGAATTGCTGCAAGCTACCGACGAGAATAGCCCAATAGCTAAATTTATAGAGAAAAAAGGAGAAGGAATCCACCATGTCGCATTTGCTGTTGATGATATTGAAAGTGAAATTAAAAGGCTGAAAAATGAAGGGTTTGTTATAATAAATGAAACCCCTAAAAAAGGTGCCGACAATAAACTCGTTGTTTTTCTTCACCCCAAGACTACGAATGGAATTCTTATTGAGCTTTGTCAAGAGATTTCTTTAAAGAAGTAAAACGTTTGTAGAGTTGTAAAAATAATATTAAATTCGCAGCCAATTTCGGTCCTATAGCTCAGTTGGTTAGAGCACCTGACTCATAATCAGGTGGTCCCTGGTTCGAGCCCAGGTGGGACCACATTTATAGATTGTAAAGCCTTGATAATCATATGATTGTTTAAGGCTTTTTTTGTTGAACTAAAACATATGCTCAAACTCTCTCCGAAATACCTGCCGTCATTGGGTTTACGAAGATTCCGAAAATTAATACTAACATTTTATATTGCCTATTTCAAAAGGCATAAAAACCATATCTTTTTGATAAACAATGAAATACAATTAAGTATTTGTTTAGTTCAAATAATTGTATTAATTTGTGTAAAACCTGTAATTATTTCAAAATACATCGTAAGCTTCTATTAAAGCAAAATAATCAAGCAAACAATTGTGAAACAATTTAAAGACAAAGACCTTATCTTATGGGCAAAACTTAAAAACGGCAATGTTGACGCTTTAGGTGATTTGTACGATTTGTTTATTGATGATTTATTTTGCTATGGCATACAATTTAGCAACGATAAAAATCATATTATGGATAGTATACATGATTTGTTTTTAAACCTCTATAAATACAGAAAAAAATTAGCAAGTACTGATAATGTAAAATATTACTTGTTCCGATCACTAAAAAATCAAATCCTAAAAAAACCAAAAGATAGATTCTTGCCACTTCCTTTTGAATCAAATGAAAGTTTGCATCGCAACAATTATGTTACTTCTATCGAAGACCAAATCATTGCAGATGAATATAGTATTGAACGCACTTACAACCTGTCATGCGCCATGAATTCGTTAAGTAAAAAGCAAAGACAAAGTTTGTTTTTAAGATTTACCGAAGGAATGCATTACGAAGAAATTGCAGAGACCATGAACGTTACGGTTCAAACCTCTAGAACGATTATTTACAGAGCTATTAAAGTGTTGCGAAAAAATTTAACAATACTCACTATTTCTATAATTCACATATTTTATTAATTTTTTTATAAAAAAAGCCGCTATTAGCGGCTTTTTATTATGTATTAATATTAATTAAAGAATTATTTTCTTTTGCATTTTTGCATTAGAGTTGGCATCCTTAATTTCTATAATGTACACTCCTGATGCTAGTGTTTTAGCATCAATAACATGGTTGCTTCCGCTAATTTTTCCGTCTAAAACTGATTGTCCCGTAATTGAATATAACCTGTAATTTGTAGTTTGTGGTAAATTAAACAGAGCAATGCTTTTATTTGAAGCTACAATTTTAATACCGGCAAGTACACTGTCTTCAAGACCAAGCGTAGAATCATATACAAACATTCCTCTTGGGCTTGTTAAACCAGTTTTTAAAACCTCTAAATTAGATCCATCAAGATCTGATCTATAAATTTCGCCAGCTTGACGACCAGAATAATATAGTTTATTAGCTACATAGTCTATATCAATCCCATAAGAACTACTTGCTAGTGTAGAATTTACTGCTTCAAGGTTTGAACCATCAAGATCACATCTTAATAAATCTTCTGTATAACCCCAATCATCAAAATAAAGTTTATCATTCACTGTGTCTACAAACATAGAAAATCCCCATATGCCAGTCAATATTGTTTGATCGCCTGTTCCATCCATATTTGCAGAGTGGATTTCTTCAAACCAGTAATCGTAAAGATACATTTTATTGTTTTCAACATCCAATGAAATACCTGTCCATTGTGTCCCAGATACACTAAAGAAGCCTATTTCCTGATTAGTTCCATCTAAATCTGCTTTAGACACTGTTCCATCAGAATCACCCCAATATATTTTTCCATTAGTATTGTCTATTGCAATACCATAAGGTTCATTTAAACCACTCACAATGATTTCAGGGTTTGAACCATCTAGATTCATTCTCCAAATGTTATTAGAACTTGCTCCTGCAGCATTTGTAAAGTCAGACCAATAAACTTTATCGTTGGCTGTAGAATAAGCTATATATGCTCCACTTTCCCCGGCAACGTCTAATACATCAGTAACTGTTCCTGAACCATCTAGCTTTAGGTTTCTTATAAAAGCATCACTATAATCAATATAATATAAATCGGTTACTTGAGCATAAGAAAAGTAGCCAATTAAAAAAGTTAAAATTAAAAGAGTAGTTTTTTTCATAATAAAATAGTTTTAGTTAAATGGTTAATTAATATTAAGTTTATGTTTTAACACCTAATGTTTTAAAAAATTTACAATTAATTATAGGGATTGTAAGGGTTTAAAAAACTAATATGCACATACCTAATACTTTAATAAGTCAGATAAACTTATAATATAGACATTTTTGTAAAAAAAAAACCAATAAAATATGTGAATTATAATACAAGTCTCATGCTCCTTGCGTTGCTAAAAAATGGATTCCTACAGCTCAAATATTAACCTCTATAGCATATGTAGTTTTGAAATTTTTTAACATCTAAAATGGACTTTGATTTAACTTTCCCGGTCCATTGCTATTATTAAATGACCAAATTTCTAGTTTTTTATGAGCTTGAAAAAATGTTCAGCAGCATCGGTTTTTATATTTAAGATATACACCCCTGAACTTAATGTTGACGTATCAATAGCTTTATTTATATTCAAATTGATATTAATTTCATTCCCTAATATTGTATATAATTTGATATCCTTTATTTGGGCTTGTGTGCTAATAAAAAAAGTGTCTAAAAATGGGTTTGGATAAACTTTAGCTTCAAAAAGATCATAATCAGAATTTGATAAGACACTACATTGCGGATTGACACCAGAAGTTGTTGAAAAATTTCCATTGGATATAGACCAATTTTGCCACTCGCCACCACTACCATTTTCCCAATCTGACAAATCAAAATAATTAATACCTGTATTAGTTCCCGGGACTTTATAAACTTTTATGGCTTCTCCATTTCTATTCCAATCTAAAGGAGTTCCTGCTGTGCAATTTTCAGGGTCATAATCGGTAACACAATTAGCTTGTAAAAAATAGGCAAATTCTTGATAATTAGGATAATCTCCATACACGTAACCTTTTCCATCTGAACCTACACAAACAGCTGTATATTCATTACAGGCTATCCCAAAAGAGCGGGCGGTATTGTCTTTCGAGAAACGTGCTAAAAAAACACTGTGTCTTCCACGTCTGTCACGATCATCATAGTGAGAATCTGTAATAACATTACTTAAATAAGGAACGTTTAAAAAATCGTTATAACCTAAAGTAACTCTTGTATGATATGGGTTTCCTAAAGCTTCAGCACTTGTAATGGTTCCGTTTTGCGCTGAAAAATAAGAACTCCCTAAAATTGCCATTCCAGCACTAGTGCCACCAATAACACCTTGTTTTACATTGATAAATGTATTTAGTGCATCTTCCATGGCATTATCTTTAAAATAGCTTACATAATCATATTGGTCTCCGCCAGCAAACCAAATGGCTTCCGCATTTTCTACTTTTTCCAATACATAAGGGTCTAAAGCTCCAGCCACATTATTTATAACAAAAGTGGTTACTGAGTTGATGGTTACACCCAAATCTGTATAAAAATAATCATTATAGCCATC
>JBBKXS010000380.1:0-14702 GCA_037969605.1 Flavobacteriaceae bacterium | reverse complement strand
GAAACTAGCAAACAATATACTGGTTATACTTTTATTGTGCCTCTCAACTATTGTTTTTAATTGTAATTCAGACAAGAAAAAAGTTGACCTAAACACAACTGAGCTAACCGACAACCAATTATTGGACACCATTCAGTGGCAAACCTTTAATTATTTTTGGGAAGGCGCCGAACCCAATTCAGGCCTAGCCAGAGAGCGTTTACATATGGACGATATATATCCAACCTCCCCAAAAAACACCGTGACAACTGGTGGCAGTGGTTTTGGATTAATGGCTATTTTGGTTGGTGTTGAACGTGGTTTCATTTCAAGACAAGAGGCTTTAGATCACTATTTAAAAATTGTTGGTTTTCTTGAAAAAGCCGACCGTTTTCATGGTGCATGGCCACATTGGTTGGATGGTGAAACCGGGAAAGTATACCCTTTTAGCAAAAAAGACAACGGAGGTGATCTAGTAGAAACCGCTTTTTTAATACAAGGTCTGATTACAGTTTCAGAATATTTTAAAGGCGGAAATGATAAAGAACAGGAACTAGTCGCCAAAATTGACAAACTTTGGAAAGCTGTAGAATGGAATTGGTATACCAAAAATGGTGAAGATGTTCTGTATTGGCATTGGTCTCCCGAATTTGGTTGGGAAATGAACTTCCCAGTTGGGGGTTATAACGAATGTTTAATCATGTATGTTTTGGCTGCAGCATCACCTACTCACTCCATAAAAAAATCGGTTTATGAAAAAGGATGGGCCCGAAATGGCGCCATAGTTTCAAAAGATTCCTTGTATGGAGAACCTTTGGTTTTAGATTACTACGAACATGACGATGCCGCTGTTGGTCCATTGTTCTGGGCACATTATTCCTATTTAGGATTGAATCCAAACGGCCTTTCAGATCAGTATGCCAATTATTGGAAATTAGTGCAAAACCAAGCTAAAATCCATTATAAGTATGCTGTTGATAATCCAAAACATTTTAAAGGCTACGGTGATAGTCTTTGGGGACTTACTTCAAGTTATTCCATAAAAGGATATGCAGGACATCGCCCTGGAGACGATTTGGGCGTCATTTCTCCTACTGCAGCTTTGTCTTCTTTCCCCTATACGCCAAAGGAGAGCATGCAAATGCTGAGATACCTCTATACAAAACAAGATTCCTTGGTCGGTAAATATGGTCCATACGATGCCTTTAGTTTTCAAGACTACTGGTTCACACCACGCTATTTGGCCATTGACCAAGGACCTATTCCGGTCATGATTGAAAATTATAGAACAGGTTTGCTTTGGAATCTTTTTATGAAAAATGAAGACGTTAAAAAAGGGTTGGCCAAACTTGGATTTACTAGTCCCATTATGAAAGACAATGAGTAAATCAATTAACTGCCTTTTGTTTTTTATTATCCTTCAATTGGAAGTAAGTAACGAATTTATAATGAGTTTCTAAATGAGAGTAACTTTAATAAAATGACTAAAATTAAATTTTTAAAAATTGTCTGTTTTGCTATGGCAATGTCATCGGTCTCTTGTAATAAACAACGTGATCTACATCCTGCCGAAATAACAGGTTATTTACAATTATTGGATGCTAAAAAAACCGGAATTGACTTTAATAACACCATAACCGAATCTGAAAATTTAAATCATTTTTTATATAGCCAAATATACAATGGGGCTGGAGTAGCTATTGGCGACATAAATAATGATGGCTTGCCCGATGTGTTTTTTTGTGGAAATATGGTAAGTGATCGTCTCTATTTAAACAAGGGCGATTTTAAATTTGAAGATATTACCAAGACCTCAAAAATTGCCAAAAACTCTGGGTGGTCTTGGGGTGTAACCATGGCAGATGTCAATGCGGATGGCTATTTAGATATCTATATTAGCCGTAATGGTGCGTCTTTAAATCCCAACGACATGATTAACCAATTATACATCAATAACAAAGATCTCACGTTTACAGAGTCTGCAATGACCTATGGGCTTGGCGATGCTGGTTATTCGACACAAGCTGTCTTTTTCGACATGGATCACGATGGCGATTTAGATATGTATCAGGTTAACCAGCCACCGGACCCAAAGTTGTTCAGTCGCTTTAAGATTCCTAGAAGCAGCCTAAAATACCATACAGATAAACTCTATAAAAATGAAAATGGGGTATTCCGAGATGTTTCAAAAGATGCCGGAATATCGAATGCATTAGACCATGGATTGAGCGTAAGTGCATCCGATTACAACAATGATGGATGGATGGACCTTTATGTAACCAATGACTACGATGAACCAGACATTATGTACTATAATAATGGAGATGGAACTTTTAGAAATGTTATTGACCAAGACTTTAAGCATATTTCCAAATTCAGTATGGGCAGTGATTCAGGTGACATTAACAATGATGGTTTTATGGATTTAATGACCCTGGATATGGCGGCAGAAGATCATTATCGCTCCAAAACTAATATGGGATCGATGAGCTCCGAAAATTTTGAGCAATTGGTCAAATGGGGAAAACATTACCAATACATGTACAATACACTTCAAATAAATTCCGGTTTGGGTGGTTTTTATGACATCGCCAATTTGGTAGGTGTCGCCAAAACAGACTGGAGTTGGAGTTCACTATTGGTTGATTTGGATAACGATGGACTGAAAGATATCCTAGTAACCAATGGCATAAAAAAGGACTTTCGCAACAACGATTTTTTAACGGGAGCCTACCAAAAACTTGCCAGCGGGGCAACCGATATATTTGATTTGAGCAAGGAAGCTCCTTCGTCACCGCTTTCCAATTATATTTTTAGAAATAAGGGAGGGCTGGAATTTGAAAAAGTGACTAAAGAGTGGGGGTTTGACAATCCTGGATTTTCCAGCGGCGTTGCTTATGGCGATTTGGATAACGACGGCGATTTGGATGTTGTTATCAATAATATGGATGCGCCAGCATTTGTCTATGAAAATAAAGCGACGGGTAATTACATAAAAATTGATTTTAAAGGCCCCGATAAAAATAAGTTTGGCTATGGATCAAAAGTCGTGATGAAGTACAATGGTAAATCACAAGTGGCAGAAAACACCGTAACCAGAGGCTATTTTTCATCGGTTGAACCTGGGGTGTTTTTTGGCCTCGGAAAAGACACAAAAATTGATACGATTGAGGTAATTTGGCCAGATGGAAAAATGACTGATTTTCATAATATTGAAGCCAATTCAACTTTAATTGCCAAATACTCCAAATCAAAATCTGTAGAAAAAAAACCTGATAAAGCAAAAACGCTTTTTACTAAAGTCATTCCATCCGAACTAGGGATCAACTTTACTCATAAAGAAAATGTATTTGATGATTTTGCCAGAGAAAGGCTTCTGCCGCATAAATTGACACAAAATGGTCCGTTTTCAGCTGTGGCCGATATTAATAAGGACGGATTTGATGATATTTTTATTGGTGGTGCCAGTGGTCAAAGCGGCATTCTTTATATTCAAAATGATAATGGTCTATTTAACAAAAATACTTCCCAACCTTGGGAACAAGACGCCATTTCTGAAGACATGGAATGCTTGTTTTTGGATGTTGACGGAGACGATGACCTCGATTTGTTCGTGGCCAGTGGCGGTAACGAATTGAATAACGGAGCAAAGCCACTGCAGGATCGTATTTACCTAAACAATGGGCATGGAGAATTCAAAAGAGACACCTCTGCACTACCTCCCATTTATGAAAATTCGCAAACAGTTGAAGCGGCAGACATTGATGGCGATGGCGACCTTGATCTGTTTATTGGCACACGCCTTATTCCCGGCAAATATCTGTACCCCGCCTCAAGTCATTTACTTATCAACAACCACGGCAAATTTACAGATGTAACACAAAAGATTGCCCCAGCATTACAAAATATAGGCATGGTTTCCGATGCTGTATTTACCGACATCGATAAGGACGGCGATAAGGACTTGATAGTGGTTGGCGAATGGATGAATATCGTTTTACTAGAAAATCAAAATGGCATTTTTACGAATAATTCAGATAAGTGGGGATTGGAAGATACAACAGGTCTGTGGTGGTCAATCACAGCAAGTGATGTGGACAACGATGGTGATGATGACTATATTGTTGGTAACCTTGGCAAAAACAACAAATTCAAAGCTACAAAAGAGCATCCTTTTAAAGTCTATGCAAACGATTTTGACAATAATGGCACCAATGATATTGTGTTATCAAGCTTTTATAAGGACAATTATGTTCCAGTCAGAGGAAGAGAGTGCTCAAGTCAGCAAATGCCATTTATATCCGAAAAATTCAAGGATTACAACTCTTTTGCTTCGGCAAACCTTGTGGATATTTACACCGAACCAAAATTAGAAAGTTCTATAGAGCATGAAGTTAGTAGTTTTGAAAGTATTGTTTTGATAAATAATGGTAACCAATTAGTGCCTCATCCTTTAGCCATTTATGCACAGGTATCTCCCATAAAATCTACTATTGCTGAAGATTTTGACCATGATGGAAATAAAGATATTCTTGTTGTTGGCAATCATTATCCAACTGAAATTGAAACAGTTCGCTATGATTCTGGTATAGGAATAGTGCTTCTGGGGGATGGCAAAGATAATTTTAATGCATTGTCACCAACGCAAAGCGGATTTTACGTTCCATCCGATAGCAGAAGTGTTGCGATTGTAAAAGGAAAAGATAAAAACTATATTTTAATTACTAATAACAACGATAGTCCAACAGTATTTGCCTACCAAAAGTGAAAATAATTTGGTTATAAAATGAAATTGATATGAAAAATTTGATCCTTGGATTACTCCTCACACTATTTTTTTTAGGGTGTTCTGGTGGTGGATCTGATAGCAATGACCCAAACGGAGAACCGACAGGTAATCTGACTGTTTCCTATATTTTATTTGGAGGATTTTCATTGACCAATAATGCAGAGATGCGCTTAGCACAGCAGTTTCGTATTAAGTTTAATAAAAGTGTGAGTCCAATTTCTTCCAATTTTACCTTGGATCATGCGGGTGTGAATATGTCTATAACGGTTGGTCAAGGACAAAATGATTCAGAAATAGTAGTAACCTCTACTAACCCACTTGAAGAAGGTGAAAGTTATATTTTTTCCATTTCTAATAATCTTGTTGCCAACGATGGTTCTACCTATATTGGCAGTTCTTACGTGTTCTCAATCGAGCTTAACCCACTGGTACTTTTGGAAGCAAAAGCGGGTAATGTCTCTTTGATTCTGGCACAGCAAAATTCAGAAATTCTCCTGAATCAAGATTTTACTTTTATGTTTTCACATCCAGTATCTTCCTCAAACTTTCAGGCCCATACAAGCTTCACACCAAGTGTCCCTTTTACTGTAGAGCAGGTTGATGATGTAACTCTGAAAATCAACCTATCTTCCTCATTCGGTTATTGGCTAAAATACGGACTAGCCATCGATCAGGATTTGGGAACATCCATTGGTAGAAGTTTTGATTCTCAATACATACAGTTATTTACGACCCTTGATACCACTGATAAATTTCCCTTAATCACCGATGATGCATTGTTGACACTCATCCAAGAACAAACCTTCAGCTATTTTTGGGATTTTGGACATCCTGTTTCAGGAATGGCAAGAGAACGAAATACGAGTAATGATATCGTGACTACAGGTGGCACAGGTTTTGGGCTTATGGCCATGATCGTAGCCGTAGAGCGTGGATTTATTACAAGAAGTGAGGCCGTTGCACGTTGGCAAACCATCGTGAATTTTTTGGAAACTGCAGATCGGTTTCATGGTGTTTGGCCACACTGGATGAATGGGGTTTCTGGAGATGTCATCCCTTTTTCACAGTTCGATAACGGTGCAGACCTCGTTGAAACTGCTTTTTTAATTCAGGGATTGCTCACTGTGGACCAATATCTTAATTCTGGAGATATAGAAGAAAACGCCCTTAAATCTAAAATTAATAGCCTTTGGGAAGCAATAGAATGGGATTGGTTTACTAAAGGAGGAGAAAATGTTCTGTACTGGCATTGGTCTCCAAATTACACATGGCAAATGAATCACAAAATCCAAGGCCATAACGAAACTCAAATTGTTTATATTCTCGCGGCATCTTCTCCTACACATGCTATTAATAAAGATGTTTATACCCAAGGTTATGCCCGCAATGGCGGTATGGTAAACGGGAGTTCTTATTATAGTCATAATCTTCCCTTGGGCACTGCCTTAGGTGGGCCATTGTTCTTTGCACATTATTCTTATTTAGGTTTGGACCCTAGAAACCTTCAGGACACTTATGCCAATTATTGGACACAAAACACCAACCATAGCCTGATCAATTATGCCTATTCTGTAGATAACCCAAAAAACTATATTGGCTACTCTAGTGATAGTTGGGGACTTACTGCGAGCGATAACAAGAATGGATATTCCGCACATAGCCCAACAAACGATTTAGGTGTCATCACACCTACAGCCGCAATATCTTCATTACCGTATTCGCCTACCGAATCAATGCAGGCCATTCGATTTTTTTATTATAAAATAGGAGACAGAATTTGGAAGAATTACGGTTTTGTCGATGCCTTTAATCCTACCGAAGAATGGTACGCCAATTCATTTTTGGCTATAGATCAAGGTCCCCAAATTGTTATGATTGAAAATTACAGGACAGGATTACTTTGGAATCTGTTCATGCAAAATACAGATGTACAGCATGGATTGGATGTACTTGGATTTAATTACTAAAAAATCAAATGCTCATGGTTATCATGAAAACTAAGACATATTTATTGCTGTTGTTTGGCTTTTACATGTGCAGTGTTATAAGTGCCCAATCAAATAAAATATACAAATACGAGCAATTTATAAGTCAGGAAGATACCCTAAATTACCGAATGCTTTTACCTAAACATTTTGATGAAACCAAAAAATATCCTTTAGTTTTGTTTCTTCATGGTGCGGGAGAGAGAGGCAATGACAATGCCAAACAGTTGGTTCATGGAAGTTCACTGTTCGCAAAACGAAAAAATAGAAGAAAATATTCTGCGATAGTCATTTTTCCACAATGTCCACAAAATGATTATTGGGCAAATGTCTATGTTGACAGATCAACAAAGCCCTATAACATTGAGTTTAAAAACGGCTCACCCACCAAAGCTCTAAATTTGGTTATGGAATTGATGGACAATATGGCCTCTAAACCTTATGTCAACCCTAATCAAATCTATATAGGAGGCATGTCAATGGGCGGGATGGGAACTTTTGAATTATTGTCCAGAAAACCAGAGCTGTTTGCAGCAGGCTTCGCCATTTGTGGCGGTGGCAATACCAATACGCCGGCAAGTTATGCTTTAAATACGCCATTATGGGTATTTCATGGCGCCAAGGATGATTTGGTGGATCCTCTGTTGTCCATAAATATGGTGGAAGCCTATGTAAAGGCTGGTGGCAAACCTAATTTCAATTTATACGCTGACGATAACCATAATAGCTGGGATTCTGCTTTCAATGAAGCGAAGCTGTTACCCTGGTTATTTTCTAAATCAAAACCAAAACAATGAAAGCACTAACCAAAATCAATTACCTCATGCTTTGCATGGCAATCACCCTGTTATTGTCCTGCAATTCTGAAAATCGCAATTCCAATACAACTTCCTATAACAATCCCTTTGAAAGACAAGTGGACTCCATTTTGGGTTTAATGACCTTGGATGAAAAATTGGGGCAACTTAATTTGCCCAGTGCCGGCCAATTTACCACCGGTCAGGCCACCAGTTCAGATATTGGTGGTAAAATAGAAAAAGGATTGGTCGGTGGTTTATTTAACATCAAATCGGTATCGAGTATTAAAGAAATTCAAAAAATTGCCGTTGAAAAGAGCCGTTTAAAAATTCCCTTGATTTTTGGAATGGACGTCATTCATGGTTATGAAACCACCTTCCCTATTCCTCTGGGACTTTCGACATCTTGGGATATGGCATTAATCGAACAAACGGCACGTGTGGCCGCCATAGAAGCCAGTGCAGATGGAATCAATTGGACCTTTTCACCCATGGTAGATATCTCCAGAGACCCACGATGGGGTCGCATTTCGGAAGGCTCCGGTGAAGATGTTTTTTTGGGTAGCCAAATTGCAAAAGCCATGGTACAAGGCTACCAAGGCGACGATCTTACAAACAATAAAACTATTCTGGCTTGTGTAAAACACTTTGCGCTTTATGGAGCAGGTGAAGCAGGACGTGATTACAATACTGTGGACATGAGCAGAATTAGAATGTACAACGAATATTTGCCGCCTTATAAAGCAGCAGTGGATGCTGGTGTTAGTTCGGTTATGGCTTCATTTAATGAAATTGATGGTATTCCCGCCACAGGCAATAAATGGCTGCTTACCGACTTGTTAAGAAATGAATGGAATTTTAATGGTTTTGTAGTCTCCGATTATACTGGTATAAATGAGATGATCGCTCATGGTGTAGGCGATTTGCAACAGGTATCTGCTATGGCTTTAAATGCAGGAGTTGATATGGATATGGTGGGCGAAGGATTGCTAACGACCTTGAAAAAATCCTTAGATGAAGGCAAAGTGTCCTTAAGTGATATTGATACAGCAGTAAAACGCATACTAACAGCTAAATACCAATTGGGCTTGTTTGATGACCCTTATAAATATTGTATTGAAGATAGAGCAAAAACCGAAATTTTCACAAAGGAGCATAGAACTTTTGCAAGAAAAGTAGCTGCAGAATCCATGGTATTATTGAAGAACGAGAATCAGGTTTTGCCATTAAAAAAATCAGGTACGATTGCCTTGGTTGGCCCTTTGGCTAATACAGCCGTCAATATGGCCGGAACTTGGAGCGTTGCAACACGCCAGGATAAATCGAATCCGTTATTGGAAGGCTTGAAGACTGTCGCTGGTGAAAATGTCAATATCCTTTATGCCAAAGGCAGCAATGTGGATTACGATCTGGAGTTTGAAATGCGCTCCACCATGTTTGGAAAAGAAATTCCTCGTGATGGGAGAACCGACAAACAGTTGATGGATGAAGCCTTGTCCATTGCCTCACGATCAGATGTTATTGTGGCAGCCTTAGGTGAAACCGCAGAAATGAGTGGCGAAAGCAGTAGCCGAAGTAACATCGAAATCCCACAAGTCCAAAAAGATTTGTTAAATGCCCTACTCAAGACCGGAAAACCTGTGGTTTTGGTTCTTTTTACGGGAAGACCATTGGCCATTGATGAAGAACACAAAAATGTACCTGCAATTTTAAACGTTTGGTTTCCGGGGAGTGAAGCTGGATTGGCCATTTCAGATGTGCTTTTTGGCGATGTCAATCCTTCAGGAAAATTATCAGCAACCTTCCCACAAAATGTTGGACAGATTCCTGTTTTTTACAACCACAAAAATACAGGACGCCCGTTGGGCAACACAGAAGGAAAGTTTGAAAAATTCCGTTCCAATTATTTGGATGTCCGCAATGAACCCTTATATCCATTTGGTTATGGATTGAGTTATACTAAATTTGATTATAGTAATCTCAAATTAAGTGTTAATCAACTGAATCCTACGGGTTCTATTGAAGTTTCAGTAGATGTAACCAATTCTGGAGACTATGATGGTAAAGAAGTGGTGCAATTGTACACCCGTGATTTGGTGGGTTCAATTACACGACCAGTAAAAGAATTAAAAGGTTTCCAAAAAGTGTTGATCAATAAAGGGGAAACCAAAACAGTAACCTTCAAATTGACCGTTGAAGATTTAAAATTCTATAATTACGATTTGGACTTTGTGGCAGAACCCGGAAATTTTGAAGTTTTTGTAGGCACCAATTCTGATGCGCCATTAAAAGGGCAATTTGAGTTAATTCAATAAAAACAGCTGATGCCTACTATTTTCAAATTGAAGCATTTAATGAAAATGGGATATCCGCCAAAAGTGATATTCTGATGAGCGAGTAAGTCTTAATTAGAATTTAGTGTCCATCAATATAGTTTGTAGAAAATAATTAAAATAGATAATAACATGAAACTAAACAAAGAGATCAATCGTCGGAAATTTGTGAAAACTTCAGTCGTTTCAGGAATTGGTTTGAGTATAATTCCATCATATGTAATGAGTGCCATGAATAGAATAGCACCAAGCGATAAAATTAATGTGGCATTGATTGGTTGTGGTACCCAAGCTTTAAAACAACTTCCAGATTGGTTAAAAAGACCTGAATTGCAGTTCATAGCTGTCTGTGATCCGAATAAAGAAAGTTACGATTATCCTTTATGGGGCGAACCCCAAGGGGAAAAGATAGGGGCTCCTGGCGGTCGTGAAATAGGTCGAAACAGGATCAATGAGTTCTACAAACAGCAGAATGGGAAAAGCAACTATAATGGTTGTTCAGCCTATAGTGATTTCAGGGAATTGCTAGAAAAGGAGAAAAATATCGACGCCGTTTTTATTATGACTCCCGATCATTTGCATGCAACAATTGCTCATGCAGCAATAAGCAAAAACATCATGGTGGGGTCGCATAAACCGGTTGGTAACTTTATGCAGGAAACACGAGTTGTTTGTGAAGCGGCTATAAAAAATAACATTCCAACACAGTTATTCGCCTTTCAAGATCCTAAAGAACTCTATACCTTAAAGGCATGGATTGACCAAGGCGCAATCGGAAAAGTTAAAGAATTGCATCGCTGGACCAATCGCCCAATGTGGCCACAAGGCTCACCCTATCTACCTACAAATACGCCTCCAATCCCTGAAGGCTTTGATTGGAATTTATGGCTAGGACCATCTCTACCAAGGACATATTCACCGGATTACACACATACTGTTTTTCGCGGATGGTTTGAGTTTGGATCCGGTTGCCTTGCCGATATGGGATATTATGGGTTTTGGAAAGATTGGCGTGTTCTAAACCTAGGAATGCCTATTACGGCCGAAGGTTCGTCAAGTTTCACCTGCCAGGTTAAAGATTTTAGAAGTATGTGGGTAAAAAACAATCTTTCATTCCCGCATGCTTCCACACTTCAATGGGAAGTTCCTCGAAAAGATACTGGTGAAATCATGGATGTTTTTTGGTATGATGGCGGCATAAGACCTAGGACGCCCAAATTTCTGAAAGAAAAAGGGCAAACTATGCCTAGTGAAGGTGTCATGTTTATAGGAGAAAATGGTGCCATTTTGGCCAATTACGGATACGAAAATTTACAATTGTTCGGAGTGAACAACCCCGACGATATCATTTCATCAATACAAATTCCAGCTGTACAGCCCAAGGATACCACCAGCGAAATGATCGATTATTTCAAAGGAACTGAACCATCTCGTGGTAGCTATAAGGAAGCTCAAACTATAGCCGAAGCTATTTGTCTTGGAAATCTTGCCGTAAGAATGGATCAGCGATTGGAATGGGATAATAAAAATATGAAAGTCACCAATGTTCCGGAGGCGAATGAGTTTTTAAAACGAAAATGCCGTGAAGGATGGGAAATCTAATCAAATAACTAGGTGCAAATCAGTAAATAAATATTAATAATTTAAAATAAATTAAAATGAAAACTACAATGAAATTTATGTCAATAGGGATAATGATGCTATTCATCTTAAATACAGCTAATGTATTCGCACAAAATAACGACTATTATAAAGATAAAGGTTATGAGTCACTCTTTAATGGAGAAGATCTTTCGGGTTGGAAAATCCCCGATGGGGATAATGGGCATTGGAGTGTCATTGATGGAGTAATAGATTATGATGCCCGTTCAGAGGCAAAAGGTGATAAGAGCCTTTGGTCCGAAAAAGAATTTACAAATTTTGAACTTCATATTGAATGGCGCTTTAAAGGTTATGGAGATCATCTTTTCCCTTTACCAACCATTTTACCTAATGGGGAATATTTAAGAGATAAAGATGGAAACATTATAGAACCTCTTGGTCCAAATTCCGATTCGGGTATTCTTTTAAAAGGAGTTGGACAAACCAACCTATGGTGTTGGTCCGTAGGTTCAGGCGAATTATGGACTGTAAGAAATAACCAATCCTTAGCGCCAGAACAAAGAGCAGCTGCGGTACCTTCAGAAAATGCCGATAGCCCAGTAGGTTTTTGGAATGCCTTTGATATCAAAATTGTTGGGGACAGAATTACCGTCATTTCTAATGGAAAAATAGTCATTGACAATGCCTTGTATCCGGAGTTGGTTAAGAAAGGGCCGATAGGGCTACAACACCATGGAGGATTAAATGAGAAGACGGGAAAATTAAATGGAGCATCAAGTTTGGTTCAATTTCGAAATATTTGGATTAAAGAATTATAGGGAAAGCCTTTAACTATTAATCAACATGAAGCAACTGGTTACTATAATTTCCCTTATGTTCGCTCTAAATACAAGTGCACAGGAACTTTCGGTTTAAACCTATAATATAAAATATGGCGAACGTAGAAGCATTTGGTTCAAATGGCAACATAACCCATTGACTGTCGGCTAAGTGATCTATTGGGGCAAAGCATCGGATAAAATGTACGGGAGCATCATGGTTTATGGCAAGAACGAATATTACTTTACCGGCGCCGATAGAACCGACGCTTACTATTTTCAAATTGAGGCATTCAATAATAATGGAATTTCTGAAGGTTCAGAAATAATAAAATCAGAATAAAAGTCAGTCATGAAAACAATAGTTTCCGTATTCATTATAGCATTAATGTTTCATTCTTGTAAAGAAAAAGACGTATCTGTCAAACCTAAACAACATCCAAATATAATTTTTATAATGGCCGATGACCATGCCGCTCAAGCCATAAGTGCCTATGGGCATCCCATCAGTCAATTGGCACCAACCCCAAACATCGACAGAATTGCGCACGACGGAGCTATTTTTAAAACTAATTTTTGTACCAATTCTATTTGTGGGCCAAGTAGAGCTGTTATTTTAACTGGAAAGCATAGTCACATCAATGGTTTTAGAATGAACGGTGATCGATTTGATGGCAGTCAACAAACCTTTCCAAAATTACTTCAAAAAGCAGGGTATAAAACGGCAATCATTGGTAAATGGCATTTACATGGTTACCCTGAAGGCTTTGATTTTTGGAATATTTTAAATGATCAGGGCAATTATTACAATCCACAGTTCATTACAATCCAAGATACTGTATTAATCGATAAAAAACGTATTGATACTACAGCGCATTGGAGCGTGAAGCTTCCTGACACAACCACGGTAAAGGGTTATGCTACTGATCTAATAACCGATTATGCTATTGATTACATTAAAAATGTAAAAGATAGTGGACAACCCTTTATGCTTATGGTTCATCACAAAGCACCGCACCGTAATTGGATGCCCGCATTAAGGCATTTAAATAAATACGATTCCATTCAGTTTCCACTTCCAGATACTTATTTTACAGATCATGAAGGCTCAACAGCATCTAAAGAACAACAGCAGACCATTTATAAAGACATGTATGAAGGCCATGATTTAAAAATGACCGTTGCTAAAGGCAGTCATGATTTAGCACATAATCCTTGGACAACAGATTTTGACCGAATGACCCCAGAACAACGAGCTACTTGGGATAAAGCTTATCAACCAAAAAACGATGCCATGCATGATGCCCATTTAAAAGGAAAAGATTTGGCACTGTGGAAAGGGCAACGTTATCTTCAAGAATATTTGGCTACCATTGCATCTGTGGATGAAGGTGTTGGTAGAATTTTGGATTATTTGGATGCCAATAATCTTTCAGAAAATACTTTGATTGTATACACTTCGGATCAAGGGTTTTATTTAGGTGAAAAAGGATGGTTTGATAAACGCTATATGTACGAAGAATCTTTTGGCATGCCTTTGTTGATGAAATATCCTGCCTCTATTAAAAAAAGTACCGTAGTTGAAGGATTGACTCAAAATCTCGATTTTGCTGAAACATTTTTAGATTATGCCGGTGTTGCCATTCCAAGTGATATGCAAGGAAAATCACTTCGCCCTTTGTTGGAAGCCACGATAAAGTCAGATGATTTTCGAGATGCCGTTTATTACCATTACTATGATTATCCGGCATTTCACATGGTCAAAAAAATGTATGGTGTTAGAACAAAACGCTATAAACTCATCCATGTTTATGACGATATTGATGAATGGGAATTGTACGATTTAAAAACAGACCCACAAGAACTCAAAAACTTGATTAATGTTTCAGAATATAATGCTATAAAAACCCAACTTCACCTAAAATTGGATTCTTTACAAACGGCTTACAAAGTAACTGCCAAAGAATTTGAACGCGCACCTGAAAAACAGGTCAAAAATGCCTATGATCAATTTAAAAGATTAAGAGGCAATACAGGAACAGCCTATGATCCCATAACCGATAAAGACCAAAAACTTTGATTATGAAACAGCTCGTCTTTTTTATTTTTCTGGTATTGATCTCATGTCAAAACCAAGATAACGCTGCCAAGGATGGTAAAGTTTCTACCTCGGAACAACAAGAACAAAAAAAGCATTTCCAAACTTATTGCAATCCCTTAGATATTGACTATACCTATATGGTTTACAATTCAAGTAGAAATATATCCTATCGCTCAGGTGCCGACCCTGCTGTTATTGAATATCGAGGCGAATACTATATGTTCGTGACACGTTCTTTTGGCTATTGGCATTCCACCGATCTGGTAAACTGGAATTTTATTAAGCCGCAACAATGGTT
>JBBKXS010000379.1:0-7247 GCA_037969605.1 Flavobacteriaceae bacterium | reverse complement strand
TTTTTAAACTATAACGGTGAACCACATTGGCCTTTAAAATTTCAAAACCGAAGATATTTTAATATCAGATTGGCGCAGTTTTTTGACTTTTATTTAAAAGGAGCTGAAAAACCAATGTGGATGGAACGAGGAGTACCTGCAATGGAAAAAGGAGTTAATCAGGGTTATGAATTGATAGAGACCTCAAAAAATTAAAAACATATTGGCACAATAATAAGATATAACGAAATGGGTATAAAAATATCATGACCATTAAGAATACCATAAAGTTCATGATCATAAGCACCTTGTCGTTCGCTTTTATGAATGTTACCGTAAAATATCTGGCCAATATTAATGCCTTTCAAATTGTATTTTTTAGATCCATAAGTTCATTGGTCTTTACCTTAAGTTTTCTATTAAAAAGCGGAATTCCAATTCTTGGAAACAATCGAAAATTATTGGTATTGCGTGGATTGGCAGGTGTCACTTCTATGTCATTTTTCTTTATGTCCATAAAGTATTTACCTGTTGCCACAGCAGTGTCCTTAAGATATATTGCCCCGATTTTTGCTGCCATATTTGCAGTCCTTTTTCTGAAAGAAAAAACAAGACCAATACAATGGCTGTTTTTTTTCATGTCCTTTTTTGGAGTCTTGATTATTAAGGGCTTTGATGAGCACGTCAATACCTATGGATTGATACTGGTCTTGATAGCCGCCATTTTTAGTGGCTTGGTATATAATATCATCAGTAAAATTGGTACAGGAGATCATCCTGTGGTCGTGGTCAATTATTTTATGATGATCGCCACAGTTGTCGGGGGTCTTTTGTCAATAAGTAATTGGGAAACACCAGTCGGTTTAGAATTGATTTTGCTATTGAGTTTAGGCGTTTTTGGCTATTTCGGACAGTTGTATATGACCAAGGCTTTTCAAACTGCAGCAACTAACCAAGTGGCTCCTTTAAAATATATGGAAGTTGTATTTACCTTGATGTTTGGACTGTTATGGTTTGATGAAGTCTATACCATTTGGAGTTTACTGGGTATTGCATTGATTATTGGAGGCTTGATTCTTAATGTAATCTATAAGTCACAATCCAAAAACAAATTTTAAACAGGAATTTACAACTAACCATTATTTCTAAACTAAGTTATTAGTCAAATCTGTACCACAAATCCGACAATAATTAGAGTCATTAGGAGATTCTTCAGATTTGCATTTTGGACATTTCAGCCCTTCCTTTTTCTTTTCTTTTGAAGCTTTAGAAACACCCGCTGCTATAAAACCAGTAGGAATTGCTATCACCGCATAGCCCAAGATCATAATAATCATTGATATAAACTGACCAATAGGTGTGCCTGGAGAAATATCGCCATAACCTACAGTCGTTAAAGTAACCACTGCCCAATACACACCGCGTGGAATGCTGTTAAATCCATGTTCCGGTCCTTCAATAACAAACATCACTGCTCCCATAATTGTGCACACAATAATTACGAAAAAAAGAAAAACAAATATTTTGTTCGCATTGGCTTTTATCCCTTTGGCAAGTACATCTGCTTCAACAAGGAAACGCGCTAATTTTAATACCCTGAAAATCCGAAGAAGCCTCAACAAACGAATCGCACCAAGCGAATACGTATTTACAAAAATCAATTCCAAAAATAAAGGAAGAATGGCCAGCAGATCGATGATACCAAAAGCACTCAATACATACTTCTTAGGCTTTCTTGAAGTCCAGATTCGTAAAATATACTCGATTGAAAAAATAATGGTTATGATAAATTCGATGGTAAACAACACACCGCCCCAGAATGGAGAGACACCAACACTCTGGATCATCACAATGGCTACTGACGATATAATAAGTGTAAAGATTACGATGTCGAATAAAATCCCCTCCAGATTATTGGTTTCAAAAATGACATTACGGACATATTTTTTAAGATCGATGTAGTCCTTGTTGTCTTTCAAATTTACACCTTCAGGATTTCTAATGATTCGTATAACGGCTTGAAACCTTTTTCTTAAAGTCTTACTCTCGCGGGTGAAGATAGGTTTTACACCGAGGGCTTTGGTAGACTTCAGAAAGGAACGTTTTATTCGCTTTATCAGTTCCTGATAATAGGGATGATGAATAATCGGGTATAAAATTTTATATTCATAGAACACTTTAAATTTAACCACCAAACGTTTCAAGAAACTTGTGGAAGGATCGATAGCTACCGTATAGGCTGTGCCGGGTAATTTAGGCACTGTAGTTACCGTAGGATCGTGCTCTTTGGAAATGCTGTTGAGTATAAGACCAAAAGTCATCACGACGCCGGTGGCAATGATTATAAAGAGCAGGATCCCTGGATCAAAAAGTTCAGTTTGAAAGGACAGCGGAATAGCATAAAACAAAAGTACGGTGATTAATCCTCTAGGTGCTATCCACACCTGTGGTTTAATATCTTTACCGATAAATACTCGAAGTAGTAAATACCGTATTACGAAAATCGATCCGATAAGTGCAAGGCTAACTTTTAAAACTTCCAGACTCAAGAGACTGGATATCATAATGCTCGCCCCAAATATCACAAAAAAGAACGTGCGTACAATAAAGGCGGTTTCTGCAGTGAGGTTATGAAGTCCATGCTCCATATGTTTAAATTTTTCGATATCCAGCATGCGCTTGAATGGACCCCTAAAAAAGAGTTTCGAGTTACTTACGGTAAGACCAAAAATTAAAATGATGATAAGCGGAGAGAGATGGTATTTTTTAGCAATAGCATAGAGCAGGATAAGCACAGATATCAATACAAAGAGTTTTGCTCCTGCATTGATTTTCTGAAATACAATAAGCAGTAAGTAACTCGCCACTAATGCAATAATTATAGTAAGAATAAGGCTTATAAAAAAAGCACCCATTGGGCTGCCGGTTGGAAGACCCGCTGAAGCGGCCGCTTCATTCTCGAAATATCCGATAAGAAAATAGAATAACATGATGCCGATTATGTCGGAAAATGTGCTTTCGTAAATGTGAAATTCACGCTTCTTTTCAGTGAGATCGCTAACACTCGGAATTATGATGGCACTTGAAAGTATTGATAAAGGAGTAGAGTAAAGCAATGCCTGGGCCCAGCTCATTCCGGGAATCATATAATAAAGTATCACTCCTGCTACGACAAACGAGGTAAAAAGACTTAATGTAGCAATAAAAAAGGAGCTGATTATGGTGCCTATTTTATCTCTTTTAAGTTTTAGATCCAGAGCTGCTTCTAACACGATCATAATCAATCCAAGTATACCCAATACTTCGAGTACAGGAAAGAAATTAGGTAGCGGAATATTCAGATACACCAATAAATATTGTAGGCCAACACCCAAACCAATTAAAAGCAATACGGCTGGCACATTGGTACGCTTTGAAAAGGCTACAAAAAAGAAGGAGATAAGTATAATTACGGAAGCCGCAATAATCAAGGTGTATGGATCAAACTGTCCCATTTAGATTTTTTTTTAAGCCAAAGCGACCACTACGCTTCAAGTGATTTCTGGCCATACAAGAGTTATATAATAGATAAGCCTAATTTAGTAATTAAATTCTTAAATAATTAAAGTAGTATAAAAATTAGACAATTCAGAAAAAAAATAGGATTCATTGGAATCAGGAAAACTTTATATAACAAATAAAAAACTTTATAAAAGCACATTAAATACGGCCACAAGGCATGAAGCATATTTAGTTGTAAGGCAGGTAAAAATGAACTGTGAAATTATTTATAAACTTTGTACTATAATGATACAAGGATGGTTAATATGGCTGTCAAAAAAACCAGAAGGCTATCCAAATTGGATTTTTGTTATTTTTATTTCATTTCTATACGATATCACCAATACTTAAGTAAATTTGTGGTAGACAAACATATTTACAAATGGAAATTATTAAAGATATTCTAAATTACGAAATCTTTCATTATGGGGATTATTCCTTAAAGGTCAGTAGATTGGCTCTCATTTTGTTAATATTGATAGTTACAAATGTTATTCTATGGCTTATTAAGAAAGCATTATCAACAAAAAAATTCAGTAAAGTAGATGCAGGAACCACCTATGCACTTTATCAAATTATTAAATATTTTATATGGGTCGTTGTCATCGGAATTGTTTTAGAAGCGATAGGTGTTAAGGTAACCTTATTATTGGCAGGTTCGGCAGCATTGCTTGTTGGTGTTGGTTTAGGATTGCAGCAAACTTTTAATGATATCATTTCTGGAATCATATTGCTATCTGAACGTTCGATAAAAATTAATGATGTACTTGAAATTGATGGGGATATCGTGAAAATTCAAAGTATTGGTTTAAGAACCTCTAAAGGATTAAATAGAGATGACATCTCCATTATTATACCTAATTCACTAATTACCACCACTAAGGTTATCAATTGGAGTCATCAATCAAAACGAACGCGTTTTAGAATTGAAGTAGGTGTTGCCTATGGAAGTGATGTCGATTTAGTTATTAAAATATTAGAAGAAAGTGCCAAGGATTATCCAGATATTGTTGGAAAAGATACGATTGAAGCCCGTCTCATGAACTTTGGTAGTTCATCACTTGATTTTCATTTGTTGTTTTTTAGCAAGAATATTTTTAGGATTAGCAAGGTTAAAAGTGATATTCGTAGAATTATTTGTCAAAAATTCGATGAAAACAATATCGTTATTTCCTTTCCACAATTGGATGTACATTTGAAGTCAAATTCCTAAATCGCTTAAAGCCCAATCAACTGTAAAAACTTACCAGCTAAGCACCTTTACACCTGCCTATTTAAAACCAATAGCCTTTATCCCTTTATGGCTTATTTTAATAGCCTCAAGAGGCGTCATGTCGAAGGTCATATCCTGTTCCACCATATAATATTTCATACCTGAAAGGTCTTTATTAGCGAGAATCTTTCCAAAATCAATATGACCTGTTCCAACAGGAGCAAATCTGCCTTGATCATCCATATCCTTAACATGCCACATTTTAAAGCGCTCTGGATAGGTTTCAAAATAGGTAACAGGATCGGCATCGGCTTTGGTAACCCAATACAAATCCATTTGGAAATTCACATATTCTGGATTGGTATGTTCCAATAAATAATCAATAGGAACAATGTCATCGGCATCTTTTTTAAACTCAAAATCATGATTATGATACAAAAGTTGTAGTCCTGCTTTGTTACATTTTTCACCAATAGTGTTCAATATATTGGCAAGGTTTTCCGCACCACCAGTCATTCCCATAGATTTTGTGGAATTATCATAAGTAAAAAGCCCCATTGGAGGCACAGGAATTACAAAATAGCTAAACCCAGCAGCTTTTACATCAGCGATCATAGCATCAGCGTTATCTAAAGTTACAGATCCTTGATGTGAACTTATTGGCGTCAATCCCAACTCGTTTAGTAATGCTTTAAACTCATTCGGGGACATTCCATAAAACTTTCCATCAGCATAACCCGCAGCTTCAACATTCTGGTATCCAGCATCGGCAACAGCTTGAAGTGTACCTTTGGCATCGTCTTGCATAGCATCCCGTACGGTATACAAGGCCAAACCCCCGAATTTTTCTTGTGCTTGGATATGAATTGAACTAAATAAAAAAAGTAAAGCTATAATAACTTTTGAAGGAAACTTGATTAACAAACTAGACATGGCTTTTGTTTAAAAATTAGAAGGCTATAAATTTAGCTAAATACTATCAGATTAGCGATGCATTTTTTCAAAAGAATTTAAAAAAGGAGTATTTTAGAGGCTTACCGTAAATTCATAATATGCGCAGTTTAACCTTATTCTTTAATTTGTTTTTTTCAGCCCTTTGTTTCTCCCAGATTGATCCTTCATATTATCAGGATTTACAATATCGAATGATAGGTCCTTTTAGGGGAGGTCGCACCGTGGGTGCTGTGGGAATTCCATCCCAACCTAATGTCTTTTTTATGGGTGTTAACAATGGTGGTGTCTGGAAGACTGATGACTATGGCAGAACATGGAATCCTATTTTTGATGATGCGCCCACAGGTTCTATAGGTGACCTTGCAGTGTCACCATCAAATCCTGAAATTATTTATGTAGGTACTGGTGAAGGTTTACATCGACCAGACCTTTCGGTAGGTGATGGCATGTTTAAATCAGTCGATGGAGGTAAACATTGGGAACATATAGGGCTTGATGACGTGCAGCAAATTAGCAGAGTCATTGTACACCCAACAAATCCTAATATTGTGTTTGTAGCGGGATTGGGGCATCCTTATGGTGCCAACGAGATGCGAGGAATTTTCAGATCCTTGGATGGCGGAAAAACATGGGAAAAGACACTTTATATTAATCATAATACAGGAGCTATTCAGGTAGAATTTGATCCCAATAACCCTCAAATTTTGTTTGCCGATATGTGGGAACATCAAGAAGGACCATGGGAAAATGCATCCTTTTCAGGGCCTAATAGTGGTTTATATAAATCTAACGATGGAGGATTAACTTGGACAAAATTGGTAAATGGATTACCCAATGCAGCACAAGGTTTGGGTAGGATAGGGGTAGCCATAGCATCAAGCAATTCCAACCGTATGTACGCAACAGTAGATGCACGGGAAAACGGCGGAATTTATCGCAGTGAAGATGCTGGTGAAAGCTGGAAACTTATTGCAATTGAAGGACGATTATGGGGTCGTGGAAGTGATTTCGCCGAAATTAAAGTCCATCCTAAAGATGAAAATACGGTCTTCGTTGGCAACATAGCTTCTTACAAATCGACTGATTGTGGAATCAGTTGGACCTCCATCAAAGGTGCTCCAGGTGGTGACGATTATCATCGTATTTGGATCAACCCTTTACAACCTGAAATCATGTTATTTGCTGCCGATCAAGGCGCGGTGGTAACGGTTAACGGTGGCAAAACTTGGAGTTCATGGTACAATCAGCCCACGGCACAATTGTATCACGTGTCTACAGACAATCAATTTCCATATTGGGTATATGGTGGCCAACAGGAAAGTGGTGCTATTGGAATCGCTAGCAGGGGAGATGGTGGCCAAATATCATTTCGTGATTTTATGGGTGTCGGTGCTGATGAATACGCTTATGTGGCACCAGACCCTAAGGATACTAATATCATTTATGGAGGTCGAGTTGTCAAATTCAACAAAAAAACAGGTCAGTCCCAAAACGTCGCACCCGAGACGATACGCTCAGGTGAGATCAGGTATTTACGTACGATGCCCTTGTTGTTTCATCC
>JBBKXS010000378.1:0-2849 GCA_037969605.1 Flavobacteriaceae bacterium | reverse complement strand
CCTAAAATAACCGTTTTAACCCCAATACTTTTAAGCATAGCGGCACTGATTTCGCCTGTGTATGCTCCGTTTTCAGCAAAGTGCATGTTCTGTGCAATCACCTTAATACTCGTTTCCCTTAAAGCTCCAAATGCCGCCCAAAGATTGGTAAAGGTTGGCGCAATCATGATTTCAGCATTGGAGGTGTGTTTTTGTTTTTTTAAATCGGTAATCAACGTTTCTGTTTGTGCCAGATCGTTGTTCATTTTCCAGTTTCCTGCTACAATATGTTTTCTCATAATCCTATTTTTTTAACCTTTTTCAATGTAAAGGCCTTTTTTAATTGGTTAAACTTTCTCTAATATCTTTATTGTTAACTTTTATGGCTCTATAGACCTTTATGTGCCCTTGAGGGTCGATGACCATATATCTCGTGATCCAATTCAAATCTATAAAATCCACCAAAGAACCGTCCCAACCTGAAGGCATGAAATAATGGTCTCCCTCGATTTCCAATTTTGATATGCCTCTTTTCCAGTTTTCAATGCTTCTATCCAATGATAAAAACACATAAACCACATCTTTATTTTCTTGTTGTACCTTTTTTACTCTTGGCAGTTCTGAAATACAATCCCGACACCATGTTGCCCAAATGGTGATAAGAATGGTTTTCCCTTGATGCTTTTCTAAAATCGATTCAAATGTAATGGTTTCACCGTCAAGAGTCACAAACTGTTCTTGTAATGCAGCTTCAGAAAATTGGGTAGGCGTTTTTTTATTACAACTTAAAAAACATGCACATGTCAGAACTACTAAATTTATTCTCTTCATCAATTATTGCAATTTTATTTTTGGATCCAGCCAAGCGTAAATAACATCCACAAAAATATTGATAATTATAAAGATAAGGGCTATAATCAAAACCGCTCCCATAATCACCGGTAAATCCAATGTGTTTAGGGCATTTACAATTTCTTTTCCAAGACCGTTCCATCCAAATATATACTCCACAAAAACGGCTCCAGCAAGCATGGACGCAAACCAGCCAGAAATAGCTGTAACTACAGGGTTCAATGCATTTTTAACGGCATGGTTTTTAATAATCTGAAACTCACTTAGACCTTTTGCTCTAGCTGTTCTAATATAATCTTGATTAAAGACTTCCAACAGGGAATTGCGCATTAATTGGATGACAACTGCCAAGGGACGAATGCCCAGTACAATGGCCGGAAGGATTAAATTTTTCCATTTGATATGCATGCTTTCCCCAAAATCGTCCAATTCATAAAGGCTACCTGTCATTTCCAAATGGGTGTATTCATGTAATACAAATCCAAAAAACCAGGCAAACAAAATAGCACTAAAAAAAGATGGGACACTCATACCCAATGTACTACCTATTTGTATGACCTTATCCAACCATTGATCCTTGAACAAGGCAGAAACGATACCCAACAAAATCCCTATTATAATGGCAATTGTAATTGCCGAAACCGCCAATACAAATGTATTTGGTAAGGTTTCTTTAATCACCTGCGTGACCTTTTTACCTTGCTTGGTGAAGGATTCCCTTAAATACGGAAATTTTAAAACTGTTGTTGTATTCCTTATGGAAAATAACTGGACCGCTGAATATTTACCCTGTGTTAAAAACGTATAATTTCCTGGATTCTTGGAATGGAACGAAAGCAGGGACAGATCGTTTAAATAATATAAATATTGTGTTCCTAAAGGCTTATCAAAACCATATTTCTGTTTGACAATGGCCAATTGAGCACTGTCATCGTTTTGACCCAACATCATTTGTGCAGGATCTCCAGGAAGCACATTGAATAAAAAGAAAATTACAGTAACGACGCCCAATAAGGTTAGTAATGCGTAAAATGCTTTATTTAAAAAATAGTGTATCAGTGTTAAGGATTATTTGTTGATGCGTTTAACCGTTTATTAAAAAGTTGCCACAAATTCAAGAATTAATATTTTAGTCTGCTCTAAACTTTAAACTATAATTCCAAATCGTCAATATCGTTCCAATGAACTTTTTGAATGACCGTGCCATTGTTAAGTTTTAAAACTCCTGGATTGGAACGTACAATGGTTTTTAGTACTTTTTCATCACACATGTAAAAATCAAAATTCAAATGATAGGTGTCTATTATATATTGTTTAGCATCATTCCCAGAAGCAGTCAACCCAATAACGGTATATCCTTTTTTAGCAGCTTCATCAGAGATAGTTTTGAGTTTGCTCAACCCCTCCTTTTCTGCAGTTTCAAGGCTATAGGCAACTATCATGATGAGATGTTCAGTTTGCAAAAATTGCGTGGTCAAATCTTCATCTTCAGATTCTATTGAAAAGTCCAAAATTTTTGGCTCGTAACCTTCTTCAATAACTTTGGTATTAACGCTTACATATTTACCATCAACTTCAGGATAGGAGCCAAAGGTTACATATTCATTATCTTTGCCATTGACATTAAACACCCAAGTATATTCAATCACTGGTTTTTTTGCGTTCTCTGGAATGCTCATTTCTTCCAAGATATTATTTCCAACTTTATAAGCTCTAAAGTCAATCGCCGGTAAATGCATCAAAACATGGTATCCAAACCATAAACTGGCCACAAAACCCAATAAAGCAACAACGGTAACCCCTAATTTGCTAAATAAAGGTTTGATATGTCTGACACCAAAAAATAAAATCAACACTAATACCAACAGAATCACATCCTTTGTAAACGATTGCCATGGTGTCAATTTCAAGAAATCACCAAAACAGCCACAGTCTTTAACTTTATCAAAATAGGCGGCATAAAATGTTAAGAAGGTGAAGAACACTATCATGCCCAATAAACTCCAAACCGTAAATTT
>JBBKXS010000377.1:0-6290 GCA_037969605.1 Flavobacteriaceae bacterium | reverse complement strand
TAAAAGTTAAAAGTTAAAAGAGACCCTTCAATTGAAATTCCGGATATATATAATATAACTTTCATTACTCATTACTCAATCAAGCGAAGCAACTTTATCCACGCTCCAAGCTTCTGGTTTGGCATTGAACAACGGTTTTGTTTTTGACCAAACGGTTTTAAACAAATCAGATTGTCGATATTGTTCCAAATCGTCTTCTGTGTTCCAAAAACTATAGGTAAAAAATACGTTGTTTTGGCTTATGTCTCTATAAAGTTCTAAAAACTGACAACCTTCAAAATTTCTGATCTGCATTTTTTTGGTTTCAAAATGTGCAAGAAATTCTTCAATTTTTGAAGGCTCAAAGCTCATTTTTACGATTCTTACAAACATACTTATACTTTCTCAAAGTTTACGGATACCGTATCGCTAATTTTTAAGCCCATTAAGGTGGAGGCACTTCCCACCATAGCGTTACTTTTATAAATGGCAATCTCCAAGTACCCCGCCGAATTAAAAACAGCCAAACCCTTTCCTTCGTCATAACGTCTATCTTCAGGGATATCAAAATTAATAGCCTCACTGTATTTGTTTAACACTTCCTTGAATTTATAGCTTCTAGCCGAAATTTCAAAAGCACGGGTTTTTTGTATAGATTCAAAAAATTTGCGTTTAATATTGGTGACCACATTGCCGTAATTGTCAACGTAAATCACACTACCAATAATTTGTGTCTTCTCCTCATTTACAAACGGTACCAAGTTTTTGATTGGTTTTATAGTGTTGATAACTTTTCCTATGACTTCAAGCGTGCCACCTCGTGCAATATGACATGCGACTTTGACAAACACATCCAAAACCGGAAAACTAGTTGCTATATTGTTATGGATATTGATTTCCACAATTTTTTCAGGTACGATTTCGGAACAAACCATACTCATGATGCCATTATTGGCACATATAAAATAATGGTCGTCAAGTTTTACAGCTATGTGTTTGTTTTCAGGATTTAATTCAGAATCAATACCAATAATATGGATGGTTCCTTTTGGAAAACTATGATAGGCATTCTGAATGATGTAGGCCGCTTCGGGCACATTGAAAGGCGATACCGAATGTGAGATATCAACAATTTTAACATCTGGTAGTTCATTGTAAATTGCGCCTTTGGTTGCTCCAGCAAAATGATCTTTTTCTCCAAAATCAGTGGTTAAGGTAATTATTGCCATGAACTAATTGTTGATAATTTTAAATTTATATCTTATTAAAATTATGTAGATTTCCCTTGTTAAAAAATAATGAAATTAAACGCCAGAGGTCAACGCTCTATAATTTTTTTCTTTTAGATTTGTAATACTAAAAATTAAAAACCCGTCGTTTTATTTCAACACAAAACTAATAAAACAAAACAGATTAATGTATAAATCCTATAGCTTTTGAACGAACTAATAATTGAATTGGAGGAAATAGCACCAAAAGAATTTTTTGGAGCTCAAAATGACAACATTGAACTTTTAAAAAAGCACTATCCCAAATTGAAAATTGTAGCTAGGGGCAATAAAATTAAAGCTTATGGAGATGAGGATCTCTTGGAAGAATTCGACCGACGCATGACGATGCTTATGACTCATTTTGCCAAATACAATAATATTGATGAAAATGCCATTGAACGTGTGCTCATGAGTCAAAGCAGTGATGATTACACCACATCAGACCTTGGCGGTGAAGTGATCGTGCACGGTGTTGGAGGAAAATTAATTAAAGCCCAAACGGTTAATCAAAGAAGGCTTGTAGAGAGCATGCGCAAAAATGACATGGTTTTTGCCATAGGACCAGCGGGAACGGGCAAAACCTATACCGGAGTTGCATTGGCCGTACAGGCATTAAAGAACAAAGAAGTCAAGCGAATTATTTTAACGCGTCCAGCAGTGGAAGCAGGGGAGAATTTGGGCTTTCTTCCTGGGGATTTAAAGGAAAAACTGGATCCTTACATGCAACCATTATATGATGCATTGCGTGATATGATACCTCCCGAAAAGTTAGCTATGTTTATCGAAAACGGTACCATTCAAATTGCTCCCTTGGCATTTATGCGGGGACGTACTTTGGATCATGCTTTTGTGATTTTGGATGAAGGTCAGAATACCACACATAACCAAATGAAAATGTTTTTGACTCGTATGGGCAAAAACGCCAAATTTTTATTGACCGGTGACCCTGGGCAAATTGATTTACCACGACGCACCATTTCTGGGCTAAAAGAGGCCTTATTGATTTTAAAAGATGTTGAAGGTGTAGGCATGATTGTACTTGATGACAAAGATGTCATTCGTCATAAACTGGTCAAAAAAGTCATAGAAGCTTATAGAAGCATAGAGAATAGGGAGTAAGCCAGAATTCAGTTTTCAGTAAACAGTATCCAGTAGGCATTCCTTCCTAGGGGAAGGTGTCACAAAGTGACGGAAGGGGTATAAAAATAAATTACAAATGTCATAACGGATTACACCAAGACGACATGTGACAATTTTTTAAATAGTAAAAGATTACAAGATTGTTTCATTCCTCGTAATGACATCAAATATAAAAGATGAGCAATACAATTATAGCAACCAACTTCAATTTCCCTAATCAGAAAAGTGTTTATAAAGGAAAAGTACGAGAAGTTTATAACATTAATGATGAGCTTCTAGTGATGGTAGCAACCGATCGCTTGTCAGCTTTTGATGTGGTCATGCCAAAAGGTATACCCTACAAAGGACAAATATTAAACCAGATTGCCACAAAATTCATGGCTCAGACTAAAGATTTGGTCCCAAATTGGCTAATCTCCACACCTGAACCCAACGTCGCAGTTGGGCATTTATGTGAGCCTTTTAAAGTAGAAATGGTCATTCGTGGCTATCTTTCTGGTCATGCGGCACGGGAGTATAAATCAGGTAAACGTATGCTCTGTGGTATAGAAATGCCAGAAGGTATGAAAGAGAATGATAAGTTTCTACAGCCTATCATTACACCGGCAACCAAAGCCGAAATGGGCGATCATGATGAGGACATTTCCAGAGAAGATATTTTAAAGCGCGATATAGTTAGCGAAGTAGATTATTTGATTCTTGAAGATTATACCCGTAAACTTTTTCAAAGAGGAACAGAAATAGCGGCGTCCCGTGGACTGATTTTAGTGGATACCAAATACGAATTTGGAAAGACCAAAGAGGGCAAGATTGTCTTGATAGATGAAATACATACTCCAGATTCCTCACGCTATTTTTATGCCGATGGTTACCAAAAACGCCAAGATAGTGGAGAAGCCCAAAAACAACTTTCTAAAGAGTTTGTTCGCCAATGGTTAATTAGCAATAATTTTCAGGGACTTAAAGGGCAAACCGTACCTTTTATGAGCGATGCCTATATAGAAACGGTAAGCGAACGCTATATAGAACTCTACGAAAACATCATGGGAGAAGCTTTTGTTAAGGCCGATGTTTCTAATATCCAAAATAGGATTGAAACGAATGTTTTGAGGTTTTTAAAGACATATTAGGATCTTTTCACCCCATCCACTTATTGCATGCTCTCGGGTTTAGGGGTAATCATAATATGTGCCCTATGTGTTCCAGGGTTCATGATCCAAGGATGATCGGGCCCATAAGGGGATTCAGGCAAACCCGTAGATGCTGAAGTGGCAAAGGGCAAATAGACAACATACCGGTATTGAGCATCTTCCACTTTGGAAGTTTCTGGATCATATTGGTTTTTTGGCCCATAATAAATATGTAAGGTCGCTCCCGAAGGAATGGTAATTTTACCCGATTTTACTTCTGCCTCGCGGATATCGAAGATTTCTTTTTCTGTTTTCCCTTCTGTTCGCAGTGCTCTACCTCTTGCCATAAAAGGCTCAAGCGCTTTTTGATAACAGGCGGCACTAAATCCATCCTGCTTGGCATTATCTACTAGGCAAATAAATTCATTATCACCTTCCCTAAACGTTACAAACTTTCCGGCCATATTGTATCCAATGACTTTGCATCCCGATCTGCTTGCTTCGGGAGCAGCAATTAATGCGGTGGCAATTAAAGCTTCATCAGTATTAATATTCTTTAATAGTTTGGTGATTTCAATCGATATACTGTTTGTTACAGTTTCAATTTCAGAAGATTCTTGGGTTGTGTTTTTTGTTTTGTCTGCCGAATTACAGGAAATCAAAATTCCTGTAAAAACAAATGCTGTAATAATTTGTTTCATGTTCTATTGTTTTTTGGTATTAGGACAACAGTGTTGATAATGATTTGTGGCGATGGAAATCCTTGTCTGCCACTAGATAAGCGCAAAGGATTTCCACTGCTTACCAAAGATAGTAAAAGTGTACCTAATTTTCCGTCATAATGAGCTTGTCGAAGTGAATAGAAAATTTAATTCATTGAAAAAGACTGGTAAATTACTTCTTAACCAACTTCATCAACCTTCAGTTCCATTTTAGGAACAAGGTTTTTAAACGCCATAAATTTAAGACGATCACACAGCACCCGACCGTGAACAACAGCGCCCCAATAATGGCTTGCCATGGGGTTAAGATGTTGGAATAGATATGGCTCAGCCCAAATCCTATAAAACTGCCATAGAGAATAATAAAATGCACCACATAAAGCGATAAGGTTTTGGCCCCTATTTTTGTGATGAGAGAGTGTTTAAAAAAACGTTCCAGAGCATAAAAAACACCAAAGGCCACGAGCACATTGCCCAAGCGCAAAAAGAGATAATTGTAAATGGAGCAGGCATAAAACAATTCAATCCCTGTAATCGCGTGCAGTAATTCCAACAGCCCTGTTGAAAAGAAGGTCAACACTAACCCAGAACTTATAAATAAAACGATACTGGCCAATTTAAATTTTGGTTTGTGCGCATATTTATAAAACAAGGTGGCGATAAAGCCACCAAAGGCCATAAACCCAAACCAGGGCAATATGGTAAAGACCGAACCGTGTTGTTTGGAAACCCAATTGGCAAAAAACTCGGGGGTATGTTCCAATGTTAAGTTTCTGTAAAGAGGTTCAGTAGCAAAAATGATACAGCCCATTGCAAGGTACAGAATCGACAATAGCCGTGTATATTTTAAGGTCAGTACGTATAAAAGTACCAATAAAATAAGGGACAGACCAATAACCTGCAGGACGTCAATCACCAAAAAATAAGTATCAAAATAACCTTGAAACCAATAGTAAAACGGTATGCGTAATAGGTAACCAATGCCAATAAGTTCGAGACCTCTCTTGATCCCTTTTTTGATCCGGGGGTTATCATTGCCCCTGTTATGGGCCCTGATCAATAAATAGGTAAAAATTAAGCCCGAAATGGTAAAGAACATGGGTGCGGTATTGCCCCTTAAATAGAGCCAAATGGCATAGGCCATATTGTTGGAGTCACGATATAAGGGATTCAATGTGCTGCTTATAAAATGACCCTGTAGCATCATTAAAATGGCAAAAGCCCTTACGGCATCAATAAAATATAAGCGTTGTGATTTCAATACTATGGTTTTGTAAAAAGGCAAATATAATTCGAAATTTTTTATGTTGTCATTCTTATTACTTCAGCTAATATGATATCTTAGTGCAGTCTATGGATAAACTGGCAGAATTAATAGAAGATTTTTCGTCCCTCGCTTGGGGATTGCCATTATTAATTTTGCTCATGGGTGGTGGGTTGTATCTATTGGTACGCTCCAGATTTTTACCGTTTCGTTTTTTTGGACACGCCATACAGGTGTTACGAGGTAAGTTTGATAATCCAGATGATCCTGGAGAGATCAGCCATTTCAAGGCTTTAACTACGGCCTTATCTTCCACAATAGGTATGGGAAACATTGCAGGTGTAGCGCTTGCCATTTCAATTGGAGGTCCTGGGGCCATGTTTTGGATGTGGGTTAGCGCCATAATTGGGATGTCCACCAAATTCTTCACTTGTACTTTGGCGGTGATGTACCGCGGAAAGGACAGCAATGGCGATTTACAAGGAGGCCCCATGTATTTTATCATGGAAGGCTTAGGAAAACGCTGGAAACCTCTGGCCATTATGTTCAGTGTTTTTGGGATGTTGGGAGCTTTGCCTGTGGTCAATGTCAACCAGTTAAAACAGGCCATTAATGACATTATCCTTATCCCAAATGGGGTAGAGGTCAGCTTGATGTCCAATAGCATCATCGCTTTCATTTTGGTAGTGGTCACCTCCATCGTGATTCTTGGCGGGTTGAAGCGCATCAGCGCCATAGCCTCCAAAATGGTACCTACGATGGTAGTTTTATATTTTGTTTTGGT
>JBBKXS010000376.1:0-6026 GCA_037969605.1 Flavobacteriaceae bacterium | reverse complement strand
ATAATGGATGTAATAAAAGTAGTTTTAGCGGATGATCACGTTTTGGTAAGGGATGGCATTAAAGCACTTTTGGAAGACCAGCAGGGAATTGTAGTAATTGAAGAGGCTTCAAATGGTTTAGAAGCCCTAGAAGTTATCAAGAGAAATAAACCCCACATATTAATTGTTGATATTCGTATGCCTGAGATGAATGGTATCGAAGTGGTTAGGCAGGTTAACCTTAATTTTAGGGACATAAGAACATTGGTCCTTTCCATGCATGATTCAGAAGAATACGTAGTTCAAGCAATACAAGCTGGTGCTGATGGCTATCTCCTTAAAGGAGCAAGTAAAGATGAGTTTTTAAAGGCATTGCAAGTTGTGGCGTCAGGAGGTAAATATTTTTCAGGGGATATATCTGCCATTATTGTAAATAATTTTGTGAATGGCAAGGTTAATAGTTCCTCAAAAAAAGGAGGAAACAATCTTCCTTTTCGTTTAACTAAAAGGGAAAAACAAATCCTAGGTCTGGTTTTACAATTAAAAAACAATAAGGATATTGCGGAAGAACTGGAAATTAGTAGGCGGACTGCTGAGGTACATCGCTTTAACCTTATGAAAAAATTGGAAGCAAAAAACATTATGGAACTTTCAAACAAGGCTGAAAAATACCAACTTATTTAATAGTGTTACCATACCACCTCGTGTTTTTCTGATACGTCAAATTCAAATTAGCTTTAGTTTTTTATTAAATTCTTAAAAACATATTTAAGTTTTTGCCAATCTCATATTAATTCATCAATACGTAGTTTTTTATTTTGTAAGTAAGTATTTATACTTAATTTTGTACGTATAAATATGCAGTATGAAAAACTCAAAATCACTTAAAGCTACGAAATTAAACCTATTGGATTTTAAAAACGTGTCGATACGTACATTCTGGATCACTTCCATATCCTTTTTTATGTGCTTTTTCGCCTGGTTTGGTATAGTTCCATTTATGCCAGATGTTGTTAGAGATTTGGGATTAACACCAGATCAGAAATGGAATTCCGTTATTTTGGCAGTTTCAGGTACAATATTTGCCCGTTTACTTATTGGAAAATTATGTGATAAGTATGGGCCAAGGATATGCTACACATGGTTATTGATCTTGGGAGCTATTCCCGTAATTTTATCCGGTTTGGTGCAAACACCGCTTCAATTTCTTATTTGTAGGTTATTTATTGGATTTATTGGGGCATCATTTGTAATTACTCAAGTACATACCTCCTTAATGTTTGCATCTAACGTGGTCGGTACCGCTAACGCCACATCCGCAGGGTGGGGAAACCTTGGAGGAGGTGCAAACCGATTGGGAATGCCTTTAATTGCGGCTGCTGTTGTAAGTTTTGGAATTGCAGAAACTGAAGCTTGGAGATATTCCATGGTCATTGCTGGAATAATTTGCTTTTTAATGGGATTGGTATACTATATTTTTACACAGGACACGCCTGAAGGTAACATTAAAGATTTAAAAAATACCGATCAGCTAATCGTAAGAAAGAAAGATAAAGATGGTTTTATGACTGTCCTAAAGGATTATAGGATATGGATATTGTTTCTTGTATATGGTGCGTGTTTTGGGATAGAGCTCACCGTTTATGGAACCATGGATGATTATCTTCAAAATACATTTCAAATTGAAAGAATCACGGCTGGTAACATTGTGCTGTCATTTGCTCTCATGAATATTTTTGCACGCACACTTGGTGGTTTTTTTGGGGATAAATTCGGGAAATTAAAAGGTTTAAGAGGGCGCATTTTATTTTTATCCTTTATATTGACTGCTCAGGGCATAATGTTGATAACCTTTTCTTTGACTACGAGTTTAATATTAGGGTTTATATTCTTAATTTTGTTTAGCTTATCAGTGCAAATGGCAGAAGGTGCAACATTTTCTGTTGTTCCATTTATCAATAAAAAAGCCATAGGTTCTGTTTCTGGAATTGTTGGGGCAGGAGGTAATGTTGGTGCATTTTTAGCGGCCTTATTACTAAAATCCAAATCAGCAGTAGCTGAAAAGGCTGCCATAGCCACCAGTCAAGGTTTGGGAGGGGATGCTATTGAAGCTGCTCAATCTGCCGCGTCGTCTGTAGCAGTTTCTCAAGGCTATTTGCTAATTGGGCTCATGGTTGTTGCCACCGGAATTACATCTTTGGCAATAAGATTTTCTACAGAAGCTGAAAAAGAAGCAAAAATGGAACTAACAGAATCTTTGGGTGAATTGGTGCCAATAAAAGTCTAATTTTTTGCCCTGATTTTTATTGAATTATAAGTTTATAAAGCGTTTTTTAAGGTTTTGTAAATAATGATATGGTACCTTGCCCTATAACTTAATAATCTTTTAATTCGTATTAAATTGCTTTTGTAAATGATTGAAAACGAAACGAAAACAACGTGCTCGTATTGTGGAGTTGGATGTGGAATCATTGTAAAAAAAGATACCAGCAACAAGGTATATGTGGAAGGAGATAATGACCATCCCGTAAATAAGGGAATGCTTTGCTCTAATGGAATGAATTTACATTACGTCGTAAATGATGTTTCCGATAGGATTCTTTATCCTGAAATGCGTTGGAGTAGGTCCCATCCCCGCGAACGCGTAAGTTGGGACGATGCCTTGGAAAGGGCGAGCCATGTCTTTAAATCAATCATTAGAAAATATGGACCTGACAGCGTTGGCGTTTATGTTTCCGGTCAATGTCTAACCGAAGAATACTACATAGCAAATAAACTAACAAAAGGATTTTTAGGTACCAATAATATAGACACCAACTCTCGTCTATGCATGAGTTCGGCAGTGGTAGGCTATAAAAAAACATTTGGAGAGGACAGTGTGCCAATTTCTTATGAAGATATTGAATTGGCAGATTGTTTCCTCATAGCTGGCGCAAACCCTGCATGGTGTCACCCAATTCTTTTCCGACGTTTGGAAAAACACAAGGAGCAAAATCCTGAGGTGAATATTATTGTGGTAGATCCACGTAAAACGGATTCCGCTAACTTTGCCGACCTTCATCTTCAACTGATTCCGGGAACCGATATAATTCTTTACAATGCCATTGGTAGAAGATTGTATGAGCGGGGATTAATAGATGATGATTTCATAAAAAACCACACCGAAGGATTTAACGACTATAAAGACCAAATATTTTCCATCTCTGTAAAACAAGCCTCAAAACAATGTGGTGTTCCTGAAGCAGATATAAGAAAAGCCGCTGACATGATAGGGCTTTCAAAAGGATTCATAAGTATGTGGGCCATGGGACTTAACCAAAGCGTTGTTGGTACTGATAAAAATTTCGCTCTTTTAAATTTATCACTTATAACCGGACAGGTTGGAAAACCAGGAGCAGGTCCATTTTCACTTACAGGTCAGCCTAATGCCATGGGTGGACGCGAAGTAGGTGGTATGGCTAATTTGTTGGCTGTGCATAAAGATCTTTTTAATGAAGAACATCGGAGGGAGGTGGCTCAATTTTGGGGAGTTGATAAAATTTCCGATAGACCGGGTTATACGGCAACCGAAATGTTTGATGCTCTTGAAGCGGGCAAACTTAAAGCGGTTTGGATAATTTGTACTAATCCGTTGGTGAGTTTGCCAAATACCCACCGTATAGAAAAAGCCATGAAAAATGCAAAATTTGTGGTGGTTCAGGATATTTCGCATAAGTCAGATACCGTTGCTTATGCCGATTTGGTACTTCCTGCTGCTGGATGGTTGGAAAAAGAGGGTACTATGACAAATTCTGAACGTCGCATCTCTTATTTGCCTAAAGTGTTAGATCCTCCTGGAGAGGCTAAAGCCGATGTTGATATCCTGTGTGAATTCGCGAGAAAAATGGGATTTCGTGGATTCAATTATAACGGTGCAGAAGAAATTTATCAAGAATACTGTTCCATGACAAAGGGAACCCATATAGACATCTCTTTTCTAAATTACGATAGATTGAAAAACGAAGGCACTTTTCAGTGGCCAGTTTCCGAATATAGGCATATAGGAACACCAAGGCTTTTTGAAGATAGAAAGTTTTATACCCCTTCGCAAAAGGCCATTTTTAACATTCCAAAAAGTATTGAAAACAGCTCTGTTAAACCAAATGAAGAGTTTCCTCTTATACTTACAACAGGGCGGATTAGGGATCAATGGCATACCATGACCAGAACGGGAAAAGTATCCCGATTGAAAACGCATTATCCAAGTCCTGTTTTGGAAATCAATCCAGTAGATGCCTATTTAAATAAAATAAAGGATGGGGATGTTACCGAAATACAAAGTACAAACGGAACCGTTAGGGTGAGGGCTAAGGTTACGGATAATATAAGAAAAGGGGTTGTTTTTTTGCCGATGCATTGGGGGAAACAATTGCAAAACGATTTAAACCGTGTAAATAACCTGACCAATACTGCCATCGATCCACAATCCAAAGAACCGGATTTTAAGTTCACATCTGTTTCCGTCCAAAAATATAGGAAACCTGTGGAAAAGATCATTGTAGTTGGTGCCGGAGCTGCCGCTTTCAGGTTTATACAAAACTATCGTGAGCATAATGAAAATGATGACATACTCGTATTTTCAAAAGAATCGGAATTGTTTTATAACAGGGTCTTATTACCGGAATATATAACCGAAGCACTGAGTTGGGAACAACTTCTTAAAATAAAGCAAACCGAGCTAAATAAATTATATATTAAACTCCACCCTAATACCTTCATAAATAAAATAGACCTAGACCATAAAACCGTTACGGATAGCCATGGTGATCAGCATTCGTTCGACAAGCTAATATTGGCTACTGGAAGTCGTCCGTTTATTCCAAAAGATGTTCAATTAGATCTTCCCGGAAGATTTACAATTCGAAATAAAAGTGATGCAGATCGATTTAAATCCTATTTAGACAATACTAATTTACTGCCTAAAGAGCAACATGTCGTGATTGTTGGTGGGGGATTATTAGGTCTGGAATTGGCAGCAGCTTTAAAGCACAAAAATATTAAAATAACAATTGTTCAAAGGGCATCCAGACTTATGGAACGGCAATTGGACAAGGTTTCCAGTAAACTTTTAGCTTTGGATGTACAAGAACGTGGAATTCAAATCTATTTTGATAATGAAGTAAGCACTGTTTTTGATGATGAAGAAACCGGAGAGTTGAATATCAACTTAAAAAGTGGAAAACTGATTACCGCTCATGCCATTGTTTATGCCATAGGAACCCAGCCAAATATTGAAATAGCCAAGGAAAATGGCATCCAATGCAGTCGTGGTGTTAAGGTCAACCAGCATTTACAGTCCTCTCATCCAGATATTTTTGCCATTGGTGAAATAGCTGAATTTAACAATCAGCTATTTGGAATTACATCCGCAGCTGAAGAACAGGCTACAATTTTGGCAAACTTTTTAGCAGGTGATATCAGTTGTACCTATAAGGGGTCGGTATTAATGAATATATTAAAGTTCGATGATCTTAACTTGTGCAGTATAGGTGATATTGAGGTTCCCGAAAACGATGATAGTTACCAAGAGGTTATCTTCACAGATATTTCAAAACGTTATTATAAAAAATGTATTGTTAAGGACGATTTACTGGTTGGCGCGGTTTTAATGGGTGATAAAAATGAATTTTCTGAATTTAAAACCCTGATCGAAAGCAAGATAGAAATGTCAGATAAGCGGAACACGCTACTGCGTGGGTCGTCAAATGACAAACCCGTTTTGGGTAAGTTAGTTTGTTCTTGCAGCCAAGTTGGTGAAGGCAACGTTCTAGAAGCAATTGAAAACGGGTGTACAAATTTTACGGAACTTTGTAATAAAACAGGTGCAGGATTGGGCTGTGGAAGTTGTAAGACTGAAGTATTGGAAATACTTAACAATTCAAAAGTGTTAAATGTATGAGGAAGTAAATTGGATTTAAATTTAATCTCAATACACATTCAATTAAGCTGTAAACGAAATGAACATTAACAAATGAAAAACCTAAACAGAATAATAGTCAACGGAGGAG
>JBBKXS010000375.1:0-15740 GCA_037969605.1 Flavobacteriaceae bacterium | reverse complement strand
AAATAATTAGATTCAATAGAAAAAAATTAAAAAACATATAGAAGGTATCTAGCCAAAAGTCCTTTCTGAAAATAGATTGTTCTTTCCGCCATGGGAAGGCAATCTCAAGAAACCAGACCAGCAATGATATCGCAATCAATCCATAAAAATAGTTGTCCCAATGGTTAATATGAAATAGTTCATATTTGAGGTAATTCCAATATCTGGAATAGGATTGTATGATGATGTCAATGTATTTTTCCACATTATTTAGGTTCTGTTTAATGATTTATAGGCGATTATCGCCTAACAACATCCGCCTCCATCATAATGGTAGGTAGATTCACTTACAAAAATATCATTTCTATCTAGTGAAGCCAAGGCTCCAGCAGTTTTATCACAAATCGCCAAAGGTTGGTTTTTTAATAAAATATGTCCTTTTTTATCATCGATGTATTCTTCATCGCCATAATATATTGCGGCTTTTCCAGTAAAAATACAGGGACCATCTTCGGGCATTGCATCTTTTATCGCAGCAACTTCAATGGATTCAATATAAATCAATTCATCCGTATTATAATGTCTTGGATCTAAAACCCTATATGGTTTGCGAGCGCGAATCTCAATCGTGCCAAAACCAGCATCAGTCAACATTTTTACGTATTCGGATATGGGTAAACTCCCGCTTAAACACAAGGCACGAAGCCGGTCATCATTTCGCAACTCATCATTCATGAGCTGTTCACAGGTGGGATCGCTCATTACTAATCTACCATGAGGTTTTAATACACGGTACATTTCGGCAATAGCTTTCTTAAGATCATCAGCTTTAAAAATATTGAATAAACAGTTCTGTGCCGCCACATCGATGCTATTATCTTCAACCGGAAGATTCATGGCATCTCCTTTTTTTAATTCAACGAATTCACTTTTAAACCATGGGTTTAGTTTTTCGGCTTCTTTGAAATTTTTACGTGAAGCCTCCAGCATTTCATCTACTACGTCAACACCAACCACACCACCCTTTTGACGGTTAAAGTAAGAGAATTGCAACAACTCCATACCGCCGCCAACACCAACATAGAGCATTTTTGGATTGTTGGTCAAATCCCGTGCATGAACGGTACTACCGCAACCATAGTTCATTTCTTGCATGATTTTTGGAATCTTTAAACCTGGTAATTCCCAAATGGGGTTGGTAGTACAGCACAATCCAACATCTGGAGTTAGGGCTGCTTCTTTATAAATGTTATGTGTGGTTTCTAAATAGTTCATACTACAAGGACTTTATCAATTCTCTAAATAAGACAATCATATTAGGTTCAGCTTTTTCAGCCATTTCAATAATTTCTGAAACCATTACAGGTTTTAAGTTATCTGGGTCGCATTCATCTGTTAATACTGACAGCGCTGCGGCTTTTAATTTTAATTGATTGGCTACAATAATTTCGGGAACGGTGCTCATCCCCACAGCGTCTGCACCTATAATTTTAAGCATTCTATATTCAGCCTTGGTCTCCAATTGTGGTCCTACTACACTGGCATATACGCCTTTATTAAGCTTCACATTATTAGTTTTTGCAATAGTCTCAAATTTTGAATTTATTTCAAGATCATAAGGTTGGCTCATATCTATAAAACGCTCACCCAATTGTTCAACACCTTTAAATGCCAAAGGAGAATCTCCCTGAAGATTGATATGATCTTCAATAAGCATTAACTCACCTTTTTTAAAGTTAAGGTTAATGGCACCTGCTGCATTAGAAACCAATATGGTGTGGATACCGAGCTTCTCCATAATACGAACTGGGTAGGTTACATCCTGCAATGAATAGCCCTCATAAACATGAAAACGTCCCTGCATGATCATTACTTTTTTCCCTTCAAACAGGCCAAAAATTAGCTTTCCTTTATGAAACTCGACCGTTGCAGTTGGAAAATTGGGAATGTGATTATAGCTTACTTCATGTAAAATCTCTATTTCATTTATCAGTTGGCCCAAACCAGTACCAAGTATAATTCCTATTTCTGGCGAATCAAAGCCTTTGGCTTTAAGATATTCAACGGTTTCTTGTATTTCCCTAATCATATTTAATGTAAAATCGTTCCAATTGTTTGTAGTGTTTCATATCTTCAAAGTTATCGATATCATTTAATTCTTCTAATAATGCAACATCAATATTTTGTAATTCATTTAAAGTGTCTTTTAAAACGGTTTCGGTTCCCCAAGCTTTATTTTTAAAGATATTTTCATGAATCATTTTCATTCCCAATAAATAATATCCTCCATCTTTTGATGGTCCGATAACCATATCATGCTGGTTTAATTTTTCAAAAGCATTCTCAATATGGTGCGGATTAAGATCCAACAAATCACTACCAATAATCATTACTTTTTCATAACCTAAACCAAATAATTCTATAAAGGCATTGGCCATTCGGGAACCTAAATCTGTTCCAATTTGCAGTTTTTTTCTGAAAACATCAGTATTCCAAAGATCATTTTTTTTGATGCTTTCTGAATAATACACATATTTGTCAGCCTTAATGGGTTCTGAAATCGTTGCGGTGTGCTGTAAAAGATACATATAAATCTTTAATGCGGATTCATCACCTATGGTTTTAGCCAGACGTGTTTTGCATTGTCCCAATTCAGGATTTCGGGTAAAAATTATGAGTGCTTTTTTAGAGGATGGAAAATGAAAATCGAATACCATTTCATTACCGTTTGTATTTTGTTTACTTAATAACCCCATTTAAACGTTTTTAAGCCACACTACCTTGACAACTGCTACCGGCACCAGCAGTACAACCATAGCAATGTTGTGAAACAATAATATTTCTATTTTGAAGCAATTCCTCATTGTATTCACTAATGTGTTTTACTTTGGAATCCACTCTTAATTCGAGCATCTGGTTAAAGTCACAATCGTATAACCAGCCATCCCAACTAACAGAAATAGTATTGGTACACATTACATTTTTAACGGCAACCGGATTATAAGCTTCAACTAATGAATACATATAATCTTCATAATTTTCGGAAGCGATTAAATAATCTAAAAATCTGCTAATAGGAAGATTTGTAATAGCAAATAAATTATGAAATTGAATATCGAAATCTTCTCGTAAAGCTTTTTTAAAATCTTTCTCCATTGACGCCTGATCTCCGGGTAAAAATGCTCCAGAAGGATTATATACCAGATCTAATTTTAAATTGCTTCCCGGCATACCATATCCAATAGCATTTAAATCTTGCAAGGCTTTAATAGATTTATCAAAGACACCTTCGCCACGTTGTTTATCAGTTTTTCCACGAGTCCAATGTGGCATTGATGAGATTATATGAACGTTATGTTTTTTAAAAAACTCGGGCAAGTCATGATACTTTTTATTTGCCCTAATAATAGTGAGATTAGAGCGCACAATAAAATCCTTAATTCCTACTACTGAAGCTTCTTCTACAAACCATCTAAAATCTGGATTCATTTCGGGAGCTCCTCCAGTTAAGTCTAAAGTATGAGCTCCTGTTGTTTTAATGACTTCCAAACATTGCTGCATGGTTTCACGAGTCATGATTTCTTTTCTGTTCGGACCGGCATCGACATGGCAATGATTGCAAACTTGATTACACATGTAACCAAGATTTATTTGTAGAATCTCTAATTTTTTTGGCCTTAATGGGAATTGATCAGTCTCGGCAATTTTGGCCGCAAACTTTGGTAATTCTCCATTTTTAAAAATCCCATTGGAAAGAATTTCCAGCTGTCTTTTGCTGTAAGTTAATTCACTATGTCTTTTATGTAAGGATTCGGTTTTCGTCTTTATCATTTGGTACGTTATTCAAATACAATTAGCCGTCCAGCTTATTAACTTTATTCATCATTTGCACACCATGAACAAGGGTTGCGCCACTTCTAATGGCGGCACCAACATGAATCGCCTCCATCATTTCTTCTTTAGTAATACCGCGCTGTAAACCATCTTTGGTATAAGCATCAATACAATAGGGACACTGCTCGGTATGCGAAACTGCTAAAGCGATCAGGGATTTTTCACGAGCGGATAAGGCACCTTCTTCAAACACTTTATTGTAGTACTCAAAAAATTTGGTTCCAAGTTCCTCGCTCCATTCAGTAATATTACCAAACTTTTTTAAATCGGCCGGATCATAATATGTATTGGACATTTTTTTAATTTAAAAATTAAGCTGCTAAAGTTTAGCATTAGTTCGGAAAATATACAAAAGATTACAATAAAATATGACAATTTAATATGGTAATATTAAAATGTCGTTCCAGAAAAAAAATCTTAATTTTATCTGGATTATTTATTTATGTTAAACTGGATTGAATTACTAAAGGCCTTTAAAGAAAAGCAAGAAACGGTTGCTCTAATTACAGTTACTAAATGCCAAGGATCAACGCCTTGCGTGGTTGCATCTCGAATGATCGTTACAAAGGACAAGAAAATTCACGGCACTATAGGAGGTGGAAAAATGGAATTTCAAGCGATTGACGAGGCCATTAAAGCGATTGAAGAAAACAGAATTATTGAAATTACTTATACTTTAGGGCCGGAATTTGAGCAATGCTGCGGTGGAAAAGTCGAATTAATTATTGAACCTATGAATCAATCACCTGAACTTTTTTTATTTGGAGCAGGACATATCGGAATTGAAATCTCTAAACTTTTAAAGGACACGCCTTTTCAAGTTAATATAATCGACTCTCGAGACAATTGGCTTCCGAATCACGAATTTGATGATCATGTAAAAACACATTCGGTTAAATTAAAAGACTTTAAAACTTTTAAAGATGCTGTTCGCTGGGGAAAAAATTGTTATGTACTTGTGATGACGCATGACCATACCATCGATTTTGATATTATTGCAATGTCCTTAAAACACGAAACAAAATACCTTGGATTAATTGGAAGCAAAACTAAACGTGTTCGGTTTCATAATATGCTTGTAAAAGAACTATCGATTAAAGAAGGAATGACCAATGTGATTTGCCCTATTGGCATAGAACTCGGAGGAAATGCACCTAAAGAAATCGCTATTAGTGTTGTAGCTCAATTGTTACAAGTGCATTATAGTGATTGATTGTCATTCCGTGCTTGATACGGAATCCACTTTTACATTTAAGTTTCAATTGATAAGATTCCTGCCTGCGCAGGAATTATTTCAATTTAGCTCGTCTATCTTTCAATATTTTTGCAAACGATCGCGTTCTAATTTCATCTAAAGTTAAGCCAGTAGCTAAAACTTCATCGATTGTAATTGCTCCACTATTTAAGGCTTTTAAGAAATAATTCAATAATCCTTGTCCCGTTGCAGCATCATCAAACGTATCGCCGATTAAAGTAGCTTGAGCTGCTTTTTCGACGAAAGTTTTTAACCGAATTACGGCATCATCATAACTTTCCAAGAAGAAAGCATAAACAGCGGTATAACGCATAGGCAATTGTGCCGGATTCAAATCCCAACCTTGATACAATCCTTTGTATAACGAATGTCGAATATGTTGATACCCTTTCAACCATGAACGATGAACGACGACTTTGTTTTCTTGTTCTTGTGCCTCTGTTAAATCACCGCGATGAGGTCCGATAGGCATGGTGTTGGTTGCGCCATCCGATAACCAAATTCCGGTATGCGCCAAAGCCACTTTGGTGGTATAATGTGCGAAGTCACAGACATCATGATCCATTTCCTGATAGGTCGCTGTTATGTTGTTGGAAGCTGTATAATCGTATGTTCCAAAATGAGTGGCGATACAACGTCCTTTACTCGCAAGAATAAATCGATATAAAGGATTGATGCCATTATGATCCATAATGGATTGTGTGGTTTCGACCATCATTTCCATTTTAAGAGTTCCATTATCAAGTTTGAAATTTTGTTCAATAACTTCGAAAAACGAGATCAAAGCGATAATTTGTTCCGGAATAGTGACTTTGGGTAACATGACCACAAAATTATCTGGTAATTTTCCTTTTGTTTCTGTTAGAAGTGTAGATAAAAATAAATCAAGGGTTCGTAATCCACGTTCTTTTAACTCTTCCGTAAATGGTTTTATCCGGATGCCAATAAAAGGCGAAAGCGTATTATCTTTCATCCCTTTGGCGACTTGTGTTGCTGCAATTATAGCGGTTTCGTCTTCTTCTTTATCTGAACGGTTTCCGAAGCCATCTTCAAAATCGATTCTAAAATCTTCAACAGCTTCTTTTTTTAGTTTGGCTATAACTTTTTGATAGATGTTAAACGAAAATCCTGCTGGATGATTCTTTAATTCTTCATGAGATAGCGATTCTAATTTTTTTGAAAGTGCAAGTTGTTCATTTTTGTTTGAAGGTAATTTATCGCTTCCTCGCAATTGAAAGGCTTTTCCAAACTCCGCAAAATTAGGCGCATAATGTAAAAGAGATTTTAGTGCCACATCACCTAAAACATCGGTAGTGTTCGATTTAAAAAGATTGGCACCACCATAAACCGTATGAATTGGTTGCCGGTCTTCACGATCACCACGATAGATTTTATTAAACGTTTGATTGGCGATGCTTAAATCGTTGAATATACTTGCCTTTTTATTTTCTGGAATACTTAATTTCATGTATTTAGTATTTGGTATTTAGTATTTGGTAAAATGTACAAATTACCAGATACTGTATACAATTTTTCTAACTTCCTCTAAAGGTTGTGTATCCAAACGGATTTATCAATAAAGTAATGTGGTAATGACTCTTGTCTGTCACTTCAAATTGAATAGAAACTTCTGGATAAAAGCCTCTTTGATTATTGTTTTTATAATAATTTGCTGTGTTGAATGCCATGGTATATATTCCAGGGATTAATAATCGTCCGGCAGGCAATACATCTGAAATCCGTCCGTCTATATTAGTTATTCCCACACTAATGGGCTTCCATTGTTCGCTTCGTAAACCTTTTAAAGTAATAAGCATATTATTGGCAGGTTTTCCAATAGACGTATCTAATGCATGCGTTGTAATTTGACTTTTTAAATCAACTTTTTCGGAAAGGCCTTCAATCAGTTTTGCTAATCTAATTACAGTGATTTTATGTTGTTCATTCATGGCAACATAAATTTCATCATCCTTTTCATGATGCATTCTCGCATTAATAATGGCCAACATTTCGCTGGCCGATTTACCACTTGCACTCACAATAAAAATATATCCGAACTTATTTTCATACAACGTATTTGCTTTTGCTAAAGCTTCAATAGTTTCAAGATTGGCTTCGGCAACTTTGGCTTGTTCGTTGTTTGCCCAATCTTTAGTATTAGCGAATTTTTCTTTTAAACTTTCTACATTTCCAATTTTTGGATGCCCTGTAAATGCTTGTTTAAAATCTTCATTTGAACAGTCATTATACCAAATCGAGGCTGCTTTTTGGATTAAATCTTTTTCAGAAGAAAATGCCCTGCTTCGAATCATTTTGTTAATCCAAGTTTTAGAAACGCAACATTGTTCTAATTGCGCAAAAGCTTCTTGTTCTGAAAGTGAATTGAGTTGATTTAGTGTTATCATATCTATTATTTTGGCGCACCTTGATTAATCCAACAATTAATCATATCGCGTTCTTCTTGAGTCATTCCGGTTTGATTATTATTAAAGGGCATGTTTTTACTGACCACAACGCGTTGAAATATATTCTCTTTTAAATTAAAAATCTGATCCGGTGTATCATATTTGATCCCATTTGGAGCGACTTTCCAAATAACATCTGTCGGATTATTCGAATGGCAAACCGTACATCTGTTATTGATTACGGTTTGAATTTCGGCAAAAGACACCATTTCTTTGCAGTCTTCATATTTTGGTTTAACCGGTGCTGTGATAAAAGCAACACTTAATAAAAGTAATACAGAAACCGGCATTACCCAAACCGAAAGCTGTTCTTTTTCGCGTAAATTTAAATAGTGCTTGATGCCAACACTTCCCAAAGTGATTGCGATAAGAACAATCCACTGATAGCTATTTCCAAATGTACTCGGAAAATGGTTGCTTATCATTACAAACACTACTGGAAGTGTAAAATAGTTATTGGTATAAGACCGTAAAAACGCGGCTTTACCGTCTTCAGGATTAGGAAGTAATCCTTTTTTTGCGGCTTTTACCATACGTTTTTGTCCTGGAATAATCACAAAAAACACATTGGCTGCCATTAAGGTTCCGAGCATGGCTCCAAAATGAATGTAAGCTGCTCTACCGCTAAACACCTGACAATAAAACCAAGCAAAGAAGAAAACTAAAACTGTGATGGCAATGGTAAAAACAACCTTGTTATCGCTTAATTTTTTACAAATCTGGTCGTAGGCAATCCAGCCAACGATTAAAGAAACAATACTAATAATTATTGCGACTGAAGGTTGTAGATCTAAAACCTCGGGATCTATTAAAAATGATTTTGCATTGAAATAATACACAATAGCGAGTAAACCAAATCCTGAAAGCCATGTAAAATAAGCCTCATATTTAAACCAATGAAGATCTTTAGGAATTTTTTTTGGAGCAAGTTTATATTTCTCTAAATAATAAAATCCGCCACCATGAACCGCCCAAAGATTCCCGGCCAATTCATCTCTTACATCTTTAGATCTGTTCAGCGCATTTTCGAGAAATACGAAATAAAATGAAGCGCCAATCCAGGCAATTCCAAATACAATATGCATCCAACGCACAACCAAATTCAGCCATTCGAAAAGGTGGCTTTCCCAAATGGTACCTTTTAAGAACAAATAAAGAATGCCAATACCGCAAACCGAAATAATAACAATTAAGGTATAAAACCAATTTTGAGAGGTTTGTAAACCTTCAACCAATGTGTCATTTTCTTCAGCCTTATAGGTTTTGATGAGATGATGTATTTTATAGGTGGCGACTACTATTACAGTGAAAATTACAAGCCAGGCTATAAGTACAAAAATCGCTATCATCCAATTATTTTATAGTTCCAAAAATACGCAGTCTGCTAATACCTCCATCTGGATATATTTTTAGTTTGACGTGTGTTATGGGTTGATCGGTTATGATGATTTCGTCTTCATATTGATGTGCCTTGTCGGCCTCTAATTTTTGTTGGGGTAGAAGGGAAGTCCATTCCACTTTATCCTTTAATACATCTTGATCATTTTCGGAGGAACAAGCATCGAAAGCACACGAATCCGGATAATTGCCTTTGAAATGTTTGGTGTCTACTATTATTTTTTGAACAAATCCTGAATGCCCTAATTTTAATATGACAAAATCTACATTATTAGGCGTTCGGTTGCGTTTGGTTTCCCAACCATCGCCCATATTTTTTCCTTTTGTAGGTGAAATTAAATTACCCATGTCACTAAAAAACATATCGTTGCAATGTATGGCCTTTCCGCAATTGTTGACTAAAGCGAGATCAATAATTTCATCGGGACTTACGCGATTCCAATCCTTAAAAACGTCACCATAAACCCGAAATCGAGCGACACCGCCATCGGGATAAATATGAAGCCTTACATGCGTATATACTTTTTTAGAGTCTATTTCGAAGAAATGCTGACTTCCCGGATTTAAAGGCGATTTTGGTAATAATTCATCCCATTCCAATTCATCGGCCTTGCTCCAATAAACGTTGGTCTTCCCTAAATTAATAGCCTCAACAGAAGCAAAAGGCGGATGATTTCCTAAAAAGTGATTAGTGTCAATATCGAAACCTTTAATTATTCCTTGTGCTCCTAATTTAATAATCGCCCAATCGTGTCCAGTAGTACGTTTTCGTCTGGATTCCCATCCATCCATCCATTTGCCGCGTTCAGTATATTTATCGGGAATAAAAATACCGCGACCTTCTTTGATTAGATTTTCTTTTTCGGCAAAAAAATCGTCAGTACAGTACACTACTTCTCCACCTATTTTCTCTGAAGCGAGATCGATATATTTTTTGAGTTTATCTTCTATCATGTATTTTGTCTTAACAATAAATGACCTTGTTTAAGGGTTTTTAGTTTTGAATTTTCAACCACTTGAGCGCCATTCACAAATGTATGAATTACTTTTCCAAAAAGCGTTGCGTTTAAATACGGGGTAGCTTGGTGTTTGTGATAGTTGGATTCTTCAATAATCGTAAATTTTTGAGTGTTATCCCAAACTGCTATATCGGCATCAAATCCTTCTTTTAATTTTCCTTTTCGATGTTCTAATCCTAAAAATTGCGCCGAATTTATTGTGATCAACGGAATGAGTTTTTCAAGAGTTAGATCTCTTTTTTTTCCTTCAGAATATAATAAAGGTAATGTGAACTGTAACCCTGAAATTCCACCCCAAGCTTTAAAGAAGTCGCCGGTTTCCAATTGTTTTCTTTCGGGTGGAGCAGGTGAATGGTCTGAAGCTAAAAAGTTGAATCCATCATTCAATAGGTTTTCCCAAAGCAAATCGTTGTTGGCTTTTTCTCGAATTGGCGGCGCACATTTATAAATTGGAGAAGCTTCCGGTATGTCTTCTGCGTTAAAATATAAATAATGTGGGCATGTTTCAACCGTGAGTTTATTGGTCAGTCGTTTTATTTTATTTATCCGTTCAATGCCATCTGAAGCTGATAAATGAACGATATGAACTTTGATATCAAATCGCTGTTGAATGTCTAAAGCCAAATCTATGGCGTTGGTTTCCCAACGTTGAGGTCTGGAATGTAAATACTCTTGATAGCTTTTGGGATTGACAACCTTGGGAACATCATTATCACTCAATTCACAATGAAGGAGTAGGGGTAAATCATATTTTTTTAGAATTGGAGCAATCTGTTCTAAATGTGTTTTAGTAACATTCGGAAATTCATCAATCCCGGAATGGGTCAAAAATCCTTTAATCCCAAAAATTCCGGCTTTTATTAAGCCCTCAATATCTGTTGCGTTGGACGGAATTATACCGCCATAAAATCCACAATTCACATGGAGCTTATGTCGAGAAGCTTTCTTTTTAATTTCGAAAGCCTCTGCAGTTGTTGTTACAGGACTTGCATTTAAAGGCATTTCGATTAAAGTTGTAATTCCACCGATGGCAGCAGCTTTGGTTGCCGTATCAAAACCTTCCCAATCTTCGCGCCCAGGTTCGTTAATATGCACATGTGCATCGATAATGCCTGGCATAACAATAAGGTTGTCGTAATCTAAAAAAGGAAGTTCATTTTGATTTTGATACCCATTATAAACCTTGTGAATCTTATCATTTTTAATATGAAGTGTGGCCTCAACAAATTGGTCGTCGATAAAACAATGTTTACTATATATTAAAAATTCAGTCATAAATTTAGTTGCCGTATAGACTCATTAAAACTTTTTCAGGAGTCATGGGAGCATGGAATTTTAATTTGTAGTTTGGATTGAATGCTTTAATGGCATTCTGTATCGCAAAATAAGCACCGATACCGTACATTAAAGGAGGCTCTCCTACGGCTTTAGATTTAAGTATTGCCATGTCGCTTCCTTGCGTTTCCAAGGGGATCACATCAATAGTTTTAGCAACCGAAAATATATCAGGTACTTTGTAAGTAGATAAAGCATTAGATAATAATCTTCCATCTTCGCCATAAGCGATTTCTTCCATTGTCATCCAGCCGATGCCTTGTGCCAATGCACCTTCAACCTGACCTAAATCAATACCTTTACTCATGCTTTTGCCGTAATCGTGCACAATTTTAATTTCATCAAAAACATAAGTACCACGAGTGCAATCAACCGTTGTTGTAATTATCGCCGTTCCATAAACGTGGTAGGCGAAAGGATGTCCTTTTTCAATCGTTTTATCAAAATGAATTACAGGTGTCGCATAGTGCGCATTTTCGGTTAAAGCAACACGTTTTAACATGGCTTTACCAACGAGTTCTGTCCAGGTTAATGAAGTTTTCTTTTTGTTTGTATAAACTATTTCATCTATTATTTTAATAGTTTCTTTATCTACTTTTAATTCTTCTGAAGCAACTTCCTTAAGGCGTTCAAGTAGCGCATTACAGGCTTTTAAAAGAGCCTTCCCATTTAAATCGGCTGTTGAACTGGCGGCTGAAGGCGAAGTGTTTGCTACTCGTGTTGTGTTGGTGGTTTCAATCTTTACTTTTTTGTGGTTAATCGAAAATACTTGTGATGCAATTTGAAGCATTTTAGTGTTCACACCTTGACCCATTTCGACAGCTGCCGTGCTGATTCCTACACTTCCGTCCAGATAGATATGAACCAAAGCCCGAGCATGATTCATTGGTGTATTGGTAAATGAAATTCCAAAAGCAATCGGCATTAAGGCTAAACCTTTTTTGAATTCATCATTGTTGGCATTGAAATCTTTGACTTCTCTTTCTAATGCTTTTAAATTATATGAAGACTTGGCAGAATCCCATGAATTTTTAGCTTCTACTTGTGTAGCGATTTGACCATAGGAGAATTCATCATTTTCTTGAATTAAATTGGTCTCCTGGATCTTTCTCGCCGAAACTCCAATCACCGAAGCTGCGTGTGCAATGGCAGATTCGATAACAAACATGCCTTGAGGTCCTCCAAAACCACGAAAAGCCGTGTTAGGCGGTAAATTTGTTTTGCAGCTGTGAACAGTCGATTTCACATTCGGAACAAAATAACTGTTGGTGGCATGAAATAAGGTTCGTTCAGCAATAGCCGGGGAAAGATCGGCTGCGGCTCCCGAATTTTGCAAAAACTCGGCTTCGTAAGCCAGAATTTTTAAATCTTTAGACAGTCCAATTTTATAGGTACTTTCATAAGGATGTCGTTTTCCGGTCATTCGTAAATCGTCGTGACGATTTAAAATCAATTTAACCGACTGCTTTAAATGATAGGTCGCCAAAGCGGCCATGACTGCCCATGGAGTGGCTTGATCTTCCTTACCACCAAATCCACCGCCAAGACGCGTAACATCGACTTCAATTTTATGCATTGGCAACCCCAAAACTTTGGCTGCTGTTTTCTGAACAGCTGTTGGGCCTTGAGTAGAAGATGTGATTTTTATATTTCCATTTTCCAAAGGCTCGGCATAAGCACCTTGACCTTCTATATACAATTGCTCTTGACCATTTGAAAACGTTTCGCCTTCGAAAACAAATTCACATTTTTTAAATACGTTTTCAGGATCTCCTAATTTAAAAGAACGTGCTGCGTTGATAAAGCTTCCTTTTTCCTTGGCATCTTTTGCCATAGTTATTACCGGAAGTTCTTCAATTTCAATAGTAATTAAATGACGTGCTTGTCGGGCAATAAACTCCGATTCGGCAACTATTAAAGCAATTGGTTGTCCCCAAAAATGAACTTCATTTTCGGCAAATAGTGGCTCATCCGGAAAAATGCCACCTATTTGATTTTCACCGGGAATGTCTTTGTAAGTAAAAATACGTTCGACACCTTCCAAATGCTCTGCCTTTGAATAATCGATATTTTTTAATTTACCGTGTGCTTTTGGAGAATCAAAAACAACTGAATAAAATGTGCCTTCCCTGACATTAACATCGTCGACATATATAGATTCTCCACGAACATGTGTGTACGAATCGATATTCTTCATGCTTTGTTTTAATGCATCTAATTCGGTATGTGTTCTATTTTTATGCATTATTGAATAAAGTCTTTTAATTTAAATTGGTCTGGGAATAGCTCTATGAAATGGGCAAAAAATAATTGCCGCGCCAATAAACGTTTGTAATCACTGGAACCTCGGACATCGCTTATAGGGGAAATTTCCTTTTGTATAATAGCATTCGCTTCTAAAATTAGTTTGACGCTTAATTGTTTGTCTTTTAAAAAAGATGAGGTTTTATGCAAATACTTTGGAATAGCCGCCACTCCGCCAATGGAAACATGTGCTTCTTGAATACAGTTGTCTTTTATTGAAATGCTCATCGCACTATTCACGCTCGCGATATCCAAATGGGTGCGTTTTGAAACCTTTTCGAAATTAAATTTGGTGTTTTCGGATGGAAGCTTAAAAATTATGTTTTTAATAAGCTCGCCTTCTTTTAGATCGAAAGTTTTGTATCCTTTATAAAAATCTTTTAAAGCAATTATTCTTTCTTTTCCGTTTCGATTGAGTATTGATATATCGCTATTTAAAGCCAAGAAGTAAATGGTCATATCACCAATAGGTGATGCGTTTACAAAGTTCCCTCCAAAGGAAGCCATGTTCCGAATTTGTTCAGAAGATACCAGTTTAAGATACTTTTTTAAGTTTGGAAAATAGGAATTCAGCACATTATGATTCCAAAGTTCGGTTACCGTAGTTCCTGCTCCTATAGTACATATATTATCTTCGATCTTAATTCCTTTTAAAGCTTTGTTATCAGCAATAACATGCACTTGATTATCTATTAAGTTATCGGCTTGTTGGACATATAAATCCGTTCCGCCGGAAACAAAAACAGCTCCAGAAGGTGAATTATTTTCAATATTTAATGCCTTTAATCTATTGGGTATTTCTTTAAAATATTCCGGAACAAAATTGTTGTCTATAAGCCATTCAATGGGCATTTGCGATTCGCTGAACTCTAATTTTTCGCAAAGGTCATCAGCTGCCTTTTCAATCGATTTATAGCCGGTGCATCTACAAATGTTGCCACTTATGGCATCCAAAGCATTGTCGTAATTTTTTTCGTTATTCGATAGTGCAAAACCAGTTAAAGACACCACAAATCCCGGAGTGCAAAATCCACATTGGGTTGCATAGTTGTCTTTCATGGCAACCTGTGCCGTAGTTAAATCGGACTTTAAATTTGTGCCTTCAATGGTCACTATATGTTTGCCATGAGCATTTCCCAAAGGTGAAATACAAGAGGTGATGCTTTGGTATTCTATACGATCATTATTTAAAGTTCCAACCAAAACCGTACAGGCTCCACAATCGCCTTCGCGACAACCAATTTTTGTTCCTGTAAGACGCTGTTCGTATCGCACAAAATCGAGCAAGGTCATACCGGATTTGTTGGCCGTTTTTATGATTTTATGGTTAAGAATAAATGCTATCATTAAGTATTCTAATATGCTGTTTTATCTTCTTTTTCAGACCATTTACGGAAGGCTTCAAGCGCAATATCTCGCCCTAACTGTTCAAATGGGATACTGCGTTCTGAATATGGTAAAGGAATTTCTTTATAAATAAATTCATCGTCGAATCCAATTCGTGCAGCATCTATTTGATTGCTTCCATAATAAACTTTGTCCGGTCTCGCCCAATAAATAGCGCCTAAACACATGGGGCAAGGTTCGCAAGATGTATAAATTTCACAACCTTCCAATTGAAAAGAATTTAAATTTTTACAGGCTTCGCGTATGGCTGTTACTTCGGCATGAGCTGTTGGGTCGTTTGTTGAGGTTACGCGATTATTTCCTCTACCAATAATTTTTCCGGCCTTAACAACAACACATCCAAAAGGGCCACCTTCATTATTATGCATTCCTTTTAAAGCTGCATTAACAGCTTCTTGCATGTATTTTTCTTTAATGTTTAAAATCATTTAATTAATGTTGTAGAATTTGAATTGTGTTGTATAAACCCATTTGCGAGTTTATAAACAAGCTAATATACATTTTTTTATTTTTTAGCGGTATTGTATAAAGACAAAAAAACCCGAACATTTTGTTCGGGTTTTTATGGTGGTGCCTCCAGGAATCGAACCAGGGACACAAGGATTTTCAGTCCTTTGCTCTACCAACTGAGCTAAGGCACCAGTAGCTTGATTGCGGGTGCAAATATAGGGTCATTTTTAATAT
>JBBKXS010000374.1:0-5181 GCA_037969605.1 Flavobacteriaceae bacterium | reverse complement strand
TCATTTAACTCGAAGGATAACATACCACCAAATCCTTTCATTTGCGATTTAGCCAATTCATATTGGGGATGACTTTTAAGTCCTGGATAATATACTTTTTGAACATCTTTGTGCTGTTCTAAAAACTTGGACAAACGCTTCGCATTTCGGTTTTGGGCTTTTACCCGTAACGACAATGTTTTAATACTTCGCTCCAACATCCAAACCATAAAATCACTTAATGTCCCACCAAAATTTTTGGCAACATGCCATATTTTTTCCATATTTTCTTTGGAACTCGCCAAAGCTCCAGCCAAAATATCAGAATGGCCGCCAAGATATTTTGTTGCGGAATGCATGACCACATCAATTCCAAAATCAATTGGGTTTTGGTTGATAGGGCTAGCGAACGTATTATCTATGGTCGTTATAATTCCTTTAGATTTAGCTAAAACTGATACAGCTCTTAAATCGGTGATGGTCAATAGTGGATTTGAAGGCGTTTCAATATGTATGACTTTGGTGTTGGGCTTAATAGCCTCCTCAAAATCTGAAATTTCATAGCCGTTAACAATTGTAAATTCGATACCAAATTTAGGAAGTTCTTCCCTTATAAAACTAACCGTTCCACCATATAGTATGTTCTGAAACACAACATGATCTCCTTTTTTAAGAAAAGCCAAAAGCATAGTGCTCAATGCTGCCATACCCGAACTAAAAATCATGGCCGCTTCAGCATGTTCCAATGCCGCAATCTTTTTTGCCAAATGTTCTTGATTTGGGGTATTAAAATAGCGAGGGTAACGTTTAATGTCCACATCATCAAATGCATAAGCAGTTGCCATATAAATTGGCGAAACCGTGCCTTTGAACTGTTCATCCTTAACCTCTCCAATATGAGTACAAATAGTATTTAATCCTAATTTTTTATTAGACATAAAATGGATATTTTTAAACTGCTTAAAATTACAAATTATCTTTAAACTTTGAGCAACTTACAATTCCCATGTAGATGTCTTTTCTAGGATAGGCATAGTATGATCAATCCAAAAGACATAAACAGATTACTTCTTATAAAATTTAAGATGTTTTCTGTAGGCTAAAACACCTAAAATTGCAACCGCTCCGACAGCAATTGTAATGATTTGAAAACTAGCAATTTGTTGCCCCGATTGGTAAGAATGCAGTCCGGACAAATAAAAATTAACTCCAAAATAGGTAAACATGATGCTTGAAATTGCTACTATTGAAGCCAAATTAAATCCAAATCGCCCACGAAGTCCGGGAATCAATCTCATGTGTATTACAAAGGCATAAACCATAATACTAATTAAAGCCCAGGTCTCTTTTGGGTCCCAACCCCAATAACGCCCCCAACTTTCATTGGCCCACATGCCACCCAAAAAATTACCAATAGTGAGCATGACCAAACCAACAGTTAAGGCCATTTCGTTAATTATGGTCAACTCTTTTATGTTAAGCAACATTTTGTCCTTATTGGAACGCGTTGTAAAAATCATTAACAATAAGGAAGTTATGCCTAAAATCATACCCAGAGTAAAAGGGCCATAACTGGCAACAATAATGGCTACATGTATCATGAGCCAATAGCTATCTAAAACGGGTTGTAAATTTTCAATGGCTGGGTCCATCCAATTCCAGTGTGCTACCATGAGTAGCATTGCGGTCACAAAGGCTGTAGACGCAATGGTTAAATCACTCTTTCTACCGAAAACCAAGCCAAAAAACATTGTGGCCCATGCCACATAGATCATGGATTCGTAGGCATTGCTCCAAGGCGCATGACCAGAAATATACCATCGTACAATAAGTCCTGAAGTATGCAAAATAAACAATCCAACAATTGCAATTTTAGCTAAGTATATAACCCTATTGACACCTTTGTTTTTTTCTTTAAATATTTGAAAGATCAATAGCACAAACAATAGAGTCGCTGCATATAAATACCAACTAAAGAGTTTTTTGAAAATATCATATTTATTGTAGAAGATCTCTGTAGCAATTTTATCATCGGAAATCATGACTGAACTACCAAGTTTCTGTTGATTTTTTTTGAACCCTGCTAGTAATTTGTCAACGGTGGAATAATCATTTGACGATTTCGCCTTATAAAGTTCAGATATGTAATAATTAAAGCCATTGCTAATAAAGGCACCGTAAAGAGTGTCCTTAATAGATTGCCTATATGTTTCCTTGTATTCAATTGAAGAAATCCATTTGTTATTGTCATCATCTGGAATGGGAAAAATTCTTAAGGTTCTGCCTTCAATGGTGCTATAAAGTAAGTTGACCCGTTGGTCTATTTCTTTAAATTCTTTCTGAAACCCATTTGGGATTTGGGCAGAATAGGCCTCTTCAAGATAGGATGACAATTTATAACTACCGTCATCACGAATAAAATCGGTTAACGAAACATATTTTTCACTTTTATCAGCTCCTATAATCGATCTGATGGAATCCCCTTTTTTTGGACTCAAATAAATAATGGGTACCTCATACCAAAATAGGGGACTCTCCTGCATAGACAACAACACCTGGTTGGCATCAAAATCTTCATAAGTGTCATGTTTGCTTACTTTACGCAGGATTTCTGACGCAAATGTATTCATTGGCATCATTCGTCCGCTGTAATCTTGAACCACCAATTCACCAAATTTATCAGCATGATCCTTAGGTGTAATATTGGCTTTAATAATAGAGTCTATTTGTGATTTTGCCAATTTAGAACGGTCATGTCCATCATTTTCTGAATGGTTTTGGGCAAAACTCTGTAACCCAAAACAAAATAAAGCCATGGCCAAAGTTTTTGCTTTTTTGGCTTTTACTTTATTTAGCTTCCGTTTTAGATCTGCAAAACGTGTATGTTTATTGAAAAGAATCGTTAATAAGCCGAAAAACAACATAAAATAACCAATGTAGGTTATCCAAGTCCCCAATAAATCATGGTTCACTGAAAGTTTTGAGCCTTTTTCATCGGAATCAAAACTAGATTGAAAAAAACGGTAACCACCTTGATCTAGAATATTATTCATGAAAATTCGGTAATTGTAACTGTCTTCTTTACCATCTGTAACCGTAACTTCACTTGCAAAGGCAGAAAACCTGTCTTCAGTTCCTGGGTAACGTTCTGCAATAAAATCATTGAGTTTTATACTAAATGGCAATGTCCTAATTTTAGCACCATATTTTAGGGCAATGTCCAACCCGCCAACGTTTATTTGTTCAAAAGGATTACTTCTATATTCACCTCCTACCAATCCAATATGTTTTGTTTCACCGTTGGAGGTAACCATTAACCTTAAGCCATCTTCATCTCCTTTTAAAATTTTAGCCTTTTTTACAATATCAAAAACTCCTTTAACAACCGGTTTTGGAAACACCATTTGCAAATTCCCAATCACATATCTGGAACGTAAAACCAGTGTCTGAATAGAATCTTTTGCCAAAGTCCCAGTTTCCATGGTAGCCATGGTCATATATTCACCTTCAAAAGGAGAATCAATAAACAGACCTGCTTCGCTGTTTGAAATATTTATAGCTCCCTGAACTGGTTTGTTAAGGGATACCAACATATTATTTATACTTTGTACTTGACCTTCCTTTACAAAATAATTATAAGGTTCGCCACCAACTGTAGTAACAATTTTTAAGTAAGATTCACCATGATCATCGGGAACAATATCCTTTTCGGCTCCCTTAACAAATTTCTCCAATTCAAAGGTTACGGGTTGACCATTATAGTCGGTTTCAGCCTTAAAATCATTATTTAAACGTTCAGAAAAATCTACTTTATACTCCTTAATCAAGCGCTGTTTAACCCCGTCAATTTCGTAATCCCCATCAATATAGGCGGTTATATAAACTTCTCGAGACAGAAAGGTGTTTTCAGTTTCACCTTCCCTAATGGACATCATGCCTTCAAAGCCTACATATCGGGTTGTAAAAGCACCTATAAGAATTAGAATAAATGCTAAATGAAAGGTTAGTGTCACCCACTTTTCCTTTTTATATAAGTTAAATCTGAAAATATTTCCAACGAAATTGATTACAAAAAACAACATAATCGCCTCAAACCACCAAGCATTGTAAATGAGTTCACGGGTATATGGTGTTGGCGAGGTATCTTGACCTGCGTCTAAAAATGTACCTGTTGCCATAGCTACGGCAAAACCAAGAAATAAAACAGCTGTTAGTCGGGTTGAAAATAGAATGTTTGAAAGTTTTTTAAGCATGTTTGGTACCTCTAATTTATGTGGTGCAAATTTAATATAATTAGTTCGTTTAGCTATGTTAAAAAAATGTAACTTTTATACTAAGGCCTTGCTTCAAAAATTTTAAGATATATGAATGTTCCCATTTTGCGCGCTCTGCGTTTTGCGTTTTCGGCATATTCTCCATCAAAAAGCTCTTCAATGGTTTCAAACCAAAGATTTAACCAGATTCCAAAATGAAGTTCCGTGATTTTATGATCAGCTTTTCTATCCACTTCTATATGGACTTCAAGAGGATTTCCATAATATTTTGTCTTTAAAAACAGACTAGATTCCCAAAACGTGGTAAGTCGTTCAAGATGCTCGTCCCAATCTTTAATTTTTCCATTGAAAAAAGGTCCTAATACATCATTATTTTTAACCTTTTCGTAAAATGACGAAACCAGCAAATAAATGTCGTCTCGTGTTGTTATATCTTTTTTGCTCATTTTTAATTTAAAAGTTAAACAACATTACGAACGATTTCTGAAAAGATTTGCGATTTGTTATAAAAATTCATCATAATTATCGTAAAAAACGCAAACAAAGTTCTGAATGTTATCCTTGTTATTTTATGACATAAGTCATATTCTTAAGACCCACAAAAATTATATTTTTTCCCAACCGCCTACTTTAAACATCATAAAAATTATATCATCTTTTTAAGGAGATTGACAAGATAGGTTGTTATATCAATAAAAGCTTATTTATTGGTCCATTTATAAAAAATAACAAAAATGAAAAGAAAAACGTTTCTCAAAAAAACAGCAGGTGCACTTTTGTTGGCCATACCTGCTTATAGCTTAGTCAATTGTTCAAGTTCTGAAGACGGTCCTAGTGGTAATCCAAATCCTAATCCAAATCCTATGGGAAACTGTTTACAGAACGGAACCAATATTGCTATTAGTGGCAATCATGGACATAGTTTGAC
>JBBKXS010000373.1:0-11386 GCA_037969605.1 Flavobacteriaceae bacterium | reverse complement strand
AGAATAAATAATGTAAAAAACGTAATCGATATTGCTGCTTTATAACTCCCGAAACCAATTAAACTTCCAATTGCTGCGAGCATCCAAATGGTTGCTGCAGATGTGACACCTGTAACACTTCCATCTTTTGACATCATCATTCCGGCACCAAGAAAACCGACTCCTGTAACAAGATTCCCTAATACTCTTACTGAACCTTCATCAGGTTGATAATAATTGGCAATAGCAATAAAAGTATAGGCGCCCGTACAGACAAGAATACTTGTTCTAATACCAGCTGGTTTTCCAAATACCTGTCTCTCAAATCCAATAACAAATCCACATATAATCGCGACAATACAGGCTTTAATACTTAAAGGTTCAATAGAAAACAAATCATTCATGATTAATTTTTTTATAATTATTTAACCTCGATTAATAGGTTCATGGTAGTATTATTCACTTACAAATTTAATGGATTTTGATTAAGAAAAATAAAAAAAAATAAAAATCAATGGAATTGTGACAGCCAGGTTTTCTATTTATTTTCAGAGAATTCTAAAAAAATGTTGGATCGACCAAAAAACGAACGTGCGTTTTTGTTACTTCCTGTGGGTTATGCCAAACAACCGGTTTATGTTCCCGATTTAAAACGTAAGGACTTAAATGAGGTTGCTGTGTTTTATGGATAAAAGTAATTTTGAAATGGGATGAGTGAGGATTAAATTATAAAGTTTGTCACCATCTCTTTGAAAGTTCTTTATTTATTTTGAAAAGTAAAGATTTTGATTTTGTTAATAAATCTTCAAAATGCCCAATCAAAAAACTATACTTGATATAATAGTTTATTTGTGTATCTTCAATTAGTTTGAAGGCTTCAGAGTTAGGGTCATTTATGAATCTCCAATCTGTCCCTTCAAATAACCTTTTTTCATCATACAATTCAGGTACATAATATTTTGTGCCAATACTAACTGATTTGCTGAATATTTCTCTAGCAGTAAAATTGTTGATTTCAATAAAATGGTTAGCAGCAACCATATATTCACGATATAAATCAAGTATTTCTATTTTTAAACTATCATTTTGAAATATATTTATTAATCCAGTGTTTTTCAACTCCTCATAAGTACTTGTCTGCATCACTAAATTTTCAGTAACTAGGCTTTGTAAAAAGTATAATTTTTTGAATTCCTCTTCAGTTTTTTGAATATTATATATTTCATGAACAAATTCATAAATCTTAGCCTTTTCATTTATTAAGTATTGCCTCTTATTCTCTAGATATAAAGTATCTTGTTCAAGATCATTTTTGAGCCTAATCAAATACTTCTTTTCCAATTTTTCTGATTTTCTTTCATCATTCCAATTATTAATACTTAAGGCAATTAAAATACCTACAACTACTAGTAAAATTTCACCAATAGCATATTTCAAATACTTTCCTGTTTTTCCTTCCGAAAGTAAATTTTGTCTAATGTTTCTAAAGAATTTTATCATAGATTGGTTGATTGTAATAGAGTAGAAAGATAGCCTAAAATGTAATTGAATTGTTTTATTGTCAAAGTTAAACGAAGTTCAACTATTTTTTTTAGAAAGTCAAGGGTTTGGTTGTTACTTTTCAATGTTTGCCACATTTTAAAACCTATCCAAATCATTCCCAAAAATAACTTTGCCTTTATAGATTTCTGAAATCTCGTCCAGATAATCTTGCTCCACCACACCACTGGGCATCACATGATAGAGCACCAACAGTTTTGGCTGGGCTTTCTTGGCAATTTGCGCCAATTCGGTGGTAGAAGTGTGATGTGTAGTAAAATAATCGAGACTGGCCCAATGCATCAATTTTTCACTATATACCCCATGGATTAGGATATCTACCCCTTTGGCATATTTGACCAGTTTATCTGATGGTCGGGTATCCCCTGAAATAACGATGGTTTTGTCAGGAGTTGTAAACTTAAAACTCCAAGCATTAGTCCATGTACCATGTGGAGCGGGAAAAGCTTCTACTTTTACATAATCATCCTGATAGATGGTGCCTTCTTCAAGTATTTCATGGCTGTTCACACGCCAGCCCTGATCGTTGTTATGTTGAATTCCGTTAATGCGATAATCAATGTCCGCAGCATAGGCTTTAAGGATATGCTCAGTCATACTATTGATGCCCTTAGGACCATAGACTTCTAGAGGTTGGTCCCTTCCACTACCACCAACACCCCAAGGCGTGAGTATCAAGTCAGGATAACCTGAAGAGTGATCGGAATGCAAGTGCGTCAAAAATGCCCGTGTCACGTTCCGTAAATCGAGACCTTCAATACCTTCACCGGGTTTACTGAAATAGGGGGTAAGGGCAGCCAATTGGCGTATGACACCAGGACCAAAATCCACGATATAGGGCATCGAATTTACGATAATGGCAACAGAACAGCCTGAGCGCAATGGGTCGGCAACGGGAGTTCCTGTACCCAATAGTACCACTTGGGTGGTTTCTGAATTGGAATAATACCTTTGAGCCGTACCTTGGGAAATTGCCAAGGTACAAACCAATAAGATGTGTATGCTTTTCTTTATCATTGAAATTTTTCTTCTATAGGTACAACTTCAGGATATAAATTCGGTTTTAAGTTTGATACAATAGTTAACGAAGTTCGACTAATTTATTTTAAAATTCAATTCTTACAAAATTATTTGGTTATTATAATCATGTAAAGTATATTTGTCATATAGTAAAAAATATTTTACTTAATAGAAAATATATTTGTCAAATTAAACTAACTAAACAATGAATGTAAAAAAAATTATGGAATGCGAACAAAAACGCTTTTATAAAATCATCAATTTTAGACTGCCACATAAATTTATGGTAATAGGTATTGTTGTGGCTTCACTCTCCATAGTCATGATGTTCGTTCGTGCCTTTGCCATGGAAGGCGATACAGAATGGCTAAAAGCAGTTTTAAAGAAAACCTTGGTTATAGGAATGCTCGTCATGTCGGTTTCAAAAGATAAACAAGAAGATGAAATGACCCAATCGTTGCGTTCCCAATCGTATGCCATTGCTTTTGTGCTTGGGGTAATTTATGCTTTGGTGATGCCCTATGTTGATTTTGGTGTATCCAATGCGCTAAAACCTGAAGGTGAAACCTTAAAAGATTTGGGTGATTTTCAGGTGTTGGTGTTCATGCTCATGATACAGCTCGGGTTTTATCACAACTTAAAACTGTTCAGATAATGGAAAACACCATAAAAGTTGAACGTGCCATTTTGAACTTGACACAAGATGAATTGGCCCAAAATATAGGGGTTTCCAGACAGACCATAAATTCTATTGAGGCCAACCGCTATGTGCCTTCAACAGTTTTGGCCTTAAAACTTTCACAAATATTTGGCAAACCTGTGAACGCCTTTTTTAGATTGACTGAAAATGATTAAATGCGCAATCCTTTTGGTTCTTTTTGTTGTGGTTGTGTTTTTAAAGTTGTTTTAAGGTAAGAATTTTTAAATAAAACTGACATATTTTTTCATTCGGTCTATAGAATCCTTATTTAATCGATTAGGTTAATTATTATAGGAATTATTCCCTAATTTTATGGGTTCAACTCGTAAAAGCACAAGTAGGTTGGCACATAGGCTGAACATAATATGTTTTCTTTTCGTTTTTTTTTGTGTTCAGTATGGTGGATCACAAGCCAACGTTCCACCGAATCTTGATGCATTAGGAGACCAGTATTATTGTCCATTAAGCCAAATACCAATTGTAACGGATTTTGACATCGTTGACCCTGATGACACGCAAATTGAGTCCTTGAGCATTCAAATTTCGACAGGATATGTCATTGGTCAAGATCAATTAAGCTTAATAGGTTCCCATCCTAATATTATTACCTCATGGGATGTAACCAAAGGAAAATTAAAATTATCAGGTGTTGGTGGTGCCCAAATATCTTATATTGATTTAATTGCAGCCGTTAAAGATGTTGTATTTAGCAGCACTTCAGCATCTGTTTCTGGCGACAAGTTTTTTTCGTTTACCATAGGTGATGCCAATTATTTACCATCTACGGATCATTATTATGAATATGTACCAAGTTCAGGGATTACTTGGTCGGCTGCAAGAACTGCCGCAGCGGGTCGCAGCTATTTTGGATTACAGGGGTATTTGGCAACTATTGGCTCTCCAGAAGAAGCCCAGTTATCTGGTGAACAGGCCGGAGGTGCTGGTTGGCTAGGAGGGACCGATGAAGCTGTTGAGGGTGTTTGGAGATGGGTCACGGGACCAGAAGCAGGAACTATTTTTTGGAACGGTGGTATTAATGGTACAACACCCAATTATGCCAATTGGAATGCCAACGAACCTAATAACTGTTGTGCTGGTGAGGATTATGTCCATGTGACCTTCAATGTAGGACCCCCTGGGTCTTGGAACGATTTACCAAATATTGGAGGTAATGGCGATTATTACCCTCAAGGTTATATTGTGGAGTATGGCGGTATGCCAGGAGATCCGGTTGTAGACATATCGGCGAGTACCAAAATTACAGTGCCTTCAATTGTCAATACCGTAGACGGTTCAAATTGTGGGTCTGGAAGCATCACACTAGAGGCAGAAGGTTCAACAGGAGCGGTGGTTTGGTTTGATACGCCCACAGGAGGCACACAACTTGCTAGTGGAAACACATATATTACGCCCAACATCAATAGTACAACCACTTATTATACCTTGGCTTCTGAAAATGGCTGTTTGGAAGGCGCCAGAACACCCGTTGTGGCAACGGTTAATGAAATTCCGATAATTACATCGGTTACAAATGCCTTGATTTGTGATGGTGGTTCAGCGGTTTTAATGGCGTCGGCCAATTTAGGTATCATTAATTGGTATAGTGTCATATCCGGTGGACCTATGTTGGCAACTGGAAGTTCATTTACAACACCTTCGGTTAACAACACAACAACTTTTTATGTGGATGCCACTTCAAATGGGTGCACCTCATCATCAAGAATACCTATTACATTGACCGTTCAAAAAACACCAATTCCAAGTGCCAATGCCGTTCAAACTTTCTGTGATATTGATAATGCCTCGGTTGGGGATTTATCGGTTTCAGGATTGGATGTATTATGGTATGATACAGATATAGGTGGTTCACCGTTAAATAGTTCAGAACTATTGACCACTAAAACCTACTATGCCACCCAAACCGAAATGGGTTGTGAAAGTAGTACGAGATTGCCAGTGGAGGTCATTATTTACGAAACAGTTGTTCCACTTCAATCATCTGAAATTCCGATATTACAGGCATGCGATACCAATCAGGACGGTAGCGATACCAATGGATTTACCGAATTTGACTTGGCCCTGAATGCCTCTGTTTTATTAAATGGACATTCTGTTGCCGACTTTCAATTGAGCTATTTTACCGATGCTGCCTACACCAAACAGATAATGAATGCGAATGCATTTGTTAACTCTGTTCAAAATAGCCAAAGTATTTTTGTGAGAATGGCAAACAATCAGGATAATAGCTGTTATACTGATACTTTTTTTACAATTCAAGTGGATGAATTGCCCATTATTCAACCAACCGTGATCTTGAAGAATTGTGATGAAGATGGTATTCCTGATGGATTTACCGATTTTAATTTGACGGAAGCCAATGATCTTATAACCAATGGCAATTCAGCAGATTTTGAGATTTCATATTATTTGTCTTATGCTGAAGCGGATTCAGAAATTAATGTCATTAATCCTGTTCCGTTCAATAATTCAACCTCAAGTACCGTTTATGTACGTGTCGAAAATTCCAATGGATGTTATAGGGTCTCTACCTTAAATTTACAGGTCTCCACCACGTCTTTTCCAGTTGGATATCTGCAGGAATTGGAGTTTTGTGATGATGATGCTACGATTGATGGTAAGCACTTATTCGATTTAACCCAAGCCTCGGCTCAATTTATAGCCCAATTTCCGACGGGACAAAATTTAAGCGTGCACTATTACAGAAACTTAACGGATGCCCAATTGGAACAAAATGAAATTATATCTCAAATAGATTATACCAATGAAACAGCTTTTTCACAAATCCTATACGTTCGTGTGGAAAGTGATGACAATGGCGACTGTTTTGGTATAGGTCCACATTTAAGGTTAACAGTTCACCCTCGTCCTGAATTTGAAGTTAATCAAATCGATATTTATTGTTTGGATAATCACCCCATTACCTTGATTACGTTTAACCCAACAGGTACTTATAGCTATGAATGGAAAGACAATAGTGGTATGGTGGTGAGTAATTTGCCAACAGCTACCGTAACTGTTGGTGGTACGTATTCGGTTATCGCCACTTCAAGTTTTGGTTGTGAATCTTTTCCTCAGTCGTTTACCGTGGTTGAGTCCGCCATTGCGAATATTACTGTGGACGATATTACCATAGTTGAGCTTTCCGACAACAATACCATTACCATTAACAATAGCAACAATAACCTAGGTCTTGGCGATTATGAGTTTGCTTTGGACCATGGTACTGGATCTTATCAGGATAACCCATTTTTCAATCATGTTGGTGCTGGTATGCATACGCTTTATGTACGGGACAAAAAAGGTTGTGGTATTGCTGAATTGGAGGTGTATATTATGGGCTTTCCTAAATTTTTTACGCCCAACGGTGATGGCTTCAACGATACTTGGAACATCAAGGGCTTGAGCAATGAGTATACCCAAAACTCCACGGTTTATATTTTTGATCGTTACGGGAAACTTCTAAAACAGTTAAACCCAAATGAAGCGGGCTGGAATGGGCTTTTCAATGGTGAAAAGTTAAGATCTTCAGATTATTGGTTTGTGGTAGAACTCTACAATGTAAATGGCACTATGACCACCTATCGAGGACACTTTAGTTTAGTGAGATAGTTATAAGCATTATTGTAGTAAGGCAATTACCTTTGAAATTCCACTTGTTGCATTTTCTGCAATCACCGTAATGTGATGATTACTCTCAATCGCTGGTTTAGGATCGATATAATAAATTTTGGTTTCTGGTGGAACATAATGCATCAAACTTGCAGCAGGGTACACTTGCATCGAGGTGCCAATAATCAATAAAACATCAGCAGTTTCGCAAATTCGCATGGCCTTTTCAATCATGGGTACCATTTCACCAAACCACACAATTTGAGGTCGTAGCTGGTATCCTCTTGAACAAGTATCTCCAATAACTAAATCTGTCGTCCATTCTTGTATATCAAATTCATCGTAAGTGCTTCTTGCCTTAAGCAATTCACCATGTAAATGGATGATGTTTTTGCTCCCAGCTCTTTCATGCAAGTCATCCACATTTTGGGTAATAATCGTCACTTTGAAGTCTTTTTGGAGATCAGCTAAAGCAAAATGGGCAGCATTGGGTTTCACCTGTAACAATTGCTTCCTACGTTGATTGTAAAAGTCTAAAACCAATTCTGGATTTCTAGCAAATCCTTCTGGAGAGGCAACTGACATCACATCATGCCCTTCCCAAAGTCCGTCCGCATCCCTAAAGGTTTTGAGACCACTTTCGGCACTCATACCAGCTCCTGTAAGTACAACAATATGGTTCATTCGATAAATGTATTATTTTTTCGTATTTTTATTATGCTATCTTAAAACTTTATGTCATGTTTATTGCTTTGTACATTATACTCGCCATTGCCGCATTGTTACTAATTTTGGGACTTATTGCACCAAAGCACTACGAAGTCAATAGAAGCATTATTGTGAACAAACCAGTTTCTGAAGTTTTTGACTATTTAAAGTACATAAAGAATCAAGATTATTGGTCACCTTGGAAAAAGAAAGATCCAAATATGAAACAAACTTTTGAAGGTACCGATGGGGAAGTGGGTTTTATATCAAAATGGGAAGGCAATAAGGTAGTTGGTTCCGGTGAACAAGAAATTAAACGAATTATTGAAAATGAAAGTATAGAATCGGAATTACGGTTTTTAAAGCCTTGGAAATCGCAATCGGATGCCTACTTAAGAGTAGTAGGTTTGGATAACAAACAGACCAATGTCACTTGGGGATTTTCAGGAAGAAATAAATTCCCATTTAGTATTTTCATGTTATTTATGAATATGGATAAGGCTGTTGGGAAGGATTTTGAAGATGGTCTCAATAGTTTAAAGCAACAATTAGAAAACTGATAAAAATCTATTAAATATCAACAGATGAAAACAAATATGGTAGGCTGGTTTGAAATTCCAGTAAGCAATATAGTAAGAGCCAAAAAATTTTACGAAGCAGTTTTTAAGGTTGAAATACAAGTCATTGATTTTGGTGAATTGTTGATGGGCTGGTTTCCAAGCCAAGGAGCTGAAGCTTATGGGTCCCCAGGCACCTTAGTAAAACAAGAATCTTACATCCCAAGTAAGGAAGGCACCATGGTGTATTTTATGAGTAAGGACGTGCAAATTGAGTTGGATAGAATTGTAGCTGCCGGAGGGAAAATCTATCAAGCGAAAAAACAAATTTCACCAGAATACGGTTACATGGGTGTTTTTATAGACACTGAAGGCAATCGTGTGGCATTGCATTCGATGCAATAACTAAAATCTGTTGGATTTGCTTCGGCTCAAGACTTTGTATTCTTCGTAACATTCGCTAATGGCATCTAAGATTTGAAGATCATTGGCGGTTTCTATAAAGTCGCGGGAATAGTTGCATTGGTTGATAATTTCATCTAAATCATAGCGGTCAACCTCGAGCAACACCATAAGCATTTCACGATCAAATCTTGAGGCCAATTGATTTCGTATTTGATCATCTTGTTTCATTTGCTTGAGTTTGCGTAACTCATTAGGTTTTTTGCCAAACATATTATATAAAAAATCTGCCGGATTGAATATAGCACCCAAAACCTTGCTCACCGCATTTGGTGAACGGCTTCCGGCTTCATAACCCTTGTTGGACAGGCCAGAAATACTATACCTGTAATTACTTTTTAGTGGCACCTGTTTAACATCAACTTCAAGATATCCTGTCAACCGTAATTGATTGACTACAACCTCTTCCAAGGCTAATGCTAATTCGGTCATTTCAATTTGAGTCATGCCAAACTTTAACCAATCGTTGGTGACCCTTACTTTAATTGATTTATATCCCAAATATGAAAAATGCAAAGTATCATTAGCTTTCGCTCTAATTTCGAAAGCCCCTTTATCATCGGTTGAGGTTCCCTTAACCTGATTTAAATTGACAATGTTTACACCATCCAAAGGTTGGTCGGTAGTAGTACTGATCACAATTCCTTTAACCGAGGTCACTTCTTGTGCCAGACTAAAAAGTGTGGCCATACAAAAGGAAACCATTAGGAATATCTTTTTCATAGACATAGATTACGGTATAAAAGTAGTAAACAAAATATAAAAATGGAGCAAAGCCCTCAAATTTGACTAAATATTAACAAGACGGTTTTTAATTATTTTTTAATCTCTCCGTCTTGATCGTCTTGGTCTGTCAGAGCTTGAAGCACTGGACTTAAATTCCGAATTGGAGCGTCTCGGTTTTGAGTCTCCATTAGCACCTCTGCGTTCACTTCTGTTTCCAGATCCTCCGCGAGAACTTGAAAACCGTTCTCCTCTTGGTTTGTCATCCCTTCTACGGTTCCCACCATCACGATATCCACCGCTTCGACCTCCTCGATTTCTTCCGCCACCTTTATCTTCGCTGACTTCAACATTTACAAAACGACCTTCATGTTTAAAATCTTTAAAAAAGCCCAAGACTTTTTCTTGAAGGGCATTATCTGTAGTGAAAAATGAAAAACTGTCTTTAACATCCACCTTAAATACATCATCACGACCTAGTTCGAGTACATCTTTTAAGAAGTCCTTTAAGTTCATCCAATCATACCCATCTTTTTTACCAACATTGATAAAATAACGCGTATCGTTAGAGTTGCTTCCATAATCACGTCCACCACTGCGGCTATCATCACGATCACCTCCACGGGAGTCTTCAGTATTTAAGTTTTTTGTTTTTTGATAATAATTAAAGAAACGAGTGAATTCTACTGAAAAGAATTTCTTAATAAGCTCGTCCTTGCTGGTATCTTCAAACAACGCATTAATACTGGTCAAATACTTGTCGATTTCGTGGTTGATTTCCGTATTATGAATTTTATTGGCAAGCGACATTAACTGTACTTCACATATATCGGCACCATCTGGAATTTCTTTTTTCTCGAAAGCTTTATTGATAATACGCTCAATACTTTTTATTTTGCGCACTTCACTTTTAGAAACAATAACCATAGAGATTCCTGTTTTGCCTGCACGTCCTGTTCTACCAGAACGGTGTGTATAAATTTCAGGTTCATCTGGTAACTGGTAATTTATTACGTGTGTAATATCATCAACATCAATACCACGTGCCGCTACATCGGTAGCAACAAGCATTTGGATCTGGTTTTTTCTAAACGAATTCATTACCAAATCACGTTGGTTCTGACTTAAATCGCCATGTAAAGCACCAGCGCTATAGCCATCTTCAATAAGTTGTTCAGCTACTTTTTGTGTATCACGTTTCGTTCTACAAAATACCACTGAAAATATATCAGGATTGGCATCTGCTAAACGTTTTAAAGCGCTGTAACGATCTCTTGAGTTAACCAAATAGTATTCGTGAGAAACCTGACTTGTGCTTTCATTTTTATTTCCAACCGTAATTTCTTTCGGGTTTTCCATAAATTTCTTAGCAATTACAGAAACCTCTCTTGGCATAGTCGCCGAAAATAACCAAGTACATTTATCTTCTGGTGTGTTCGATAAAATATCGGTAATATCTTCATAAAAACCCATATTTAACATCTCATCGGCTTCATCTAAAACAGCATAATCGATTTTAGAAATATCAACCAAACGTCTGCTTATCATATCTTTAATACGACCTGGCGTTGCCACAATAATTTGTGCGCCACGTTTTATATCGCGTGCTTGATCCGTAATGCTGGAGCCACCGTAAACAGCAACCACATTAAGTCCTTGACAATAATTACCGGACAATTTCAATTCGTTGGTAATCGGCAAACAAAGCTCACGGGTAGGCGATAAAATAAGCCCTTGCGTTGTGCGACTGTCAATATTGATTTTTTGCAACATCGGAAAACCAAAAGCAGCGGTTTTACCAGTACCCGTTTGGGCCAAAGCTACTAAATCGGTATCGTCTTTTAAAAGAATAGGGATGGCCTTTTCCTGGACTTCGCTGGGTTTCGTAAATCCTAAATCGGTAATGGCATTTAACAGGTCTTCATTAAGACCCAAATCTTGGAATGTGTTCATTCTTGGTATAAGTATTCGATTGTGTTATGTTGTGTTACATAAAGAAGCGAATCGACATACTTAACCTTAAACTTCCAGTAACACATCCTCACTC
>JBBKXS010000372.1:0-11311 GCA_037969605.1 Flavobacteriaceae bacterium | reverse complement strand
GCCTGTCAAATCAACGGTGTGACCCAATTAATTATGATGAAAGGCGATGTGCTTTCCGGTTTTAAAACCATCAAAGTGTGTACGGCATACAATTATAAAGGCGATGTTATTGAGCATTTGCCTTACAATATTGAGGAAAAAAATGTCAGCCCAATCTACACGGAATTAAAAGGTTGGAATGAAGATCTAACAGGAATAACCGATGCCGCTAAAATGCCCAAAGCCTTAATTGATTATATTGCATTTTTAGAAAAAGCATTAGAAATACCAATTACCATCGTTTCCGTTGGACCGGATAGAACCCAAACTATTATTAGATAATCAAATTATAATTTGATATGAAACTATTTCAATAATTATTTCTGGATCTGTTTTCTGTTAAAAAATCTGTTAAGGCGTACTAAAGCCTTAAGTTATTGGTTATTTTTGAAGCAAATAAATATTGTCTTGAACATATTCAAATCCTTTTTTATTTTGTGCTTATGCTGGCTTTCGGTCTCAGTAGTAACAGCGCAACAAAAAAAGAAAATCCATATTGAATACTCCGGTTTCACCATTAAAGATAGTCTTATAGGTAAGGACATTACCACATTTAATCGCGACAATAGGCAACAAATCCATATTATTCATGAAGGGGTTGAAATGTGGTGCGATCGTGCTATTTACTACCAAAAAGAGGATTTCATTGAAGCCTTTAGCAATGTAGTTATGAAGCAAGGCGATACCATAAACATGAATGCCAAATATGTGGAATACAGTGGAAAAACTCAACTGGCATTCGCAAGCGGAAATGTGGTTTTGGTAGAACCACAATCGATCTTAACCACCGATACGCTCTACTTTGACAGAAACAAGCAGCAAGCTTATTACAAGTCAAAAGGAAAAGTCGTTAGGGATTCTTCAGGGACCATTACCAGCCAAATTGGGAGGTATTATATGAACGCCAAAAAATATCAATTTGTACAGGATGTGGTTTTGGTAAATCCTGAATATACCTTAAATACTGAACGACTTGATTTTTATACAGAATCTGGATATGCATATATGTTTGGCCCTTCGACCATAGTGGGTGAAACTAGCAAGATTTATAGTGAACGTGGTTTTTATGATACGAATAATGATACGGGTTATTTTATCAAAAAATCACGTATAGATTATGATAATCGTATTGTGGAGGGTGATAGCTTGTTTTTTGATCGAAACAAAAGTTTTGCCTCGGCGACCAATAATATCAAAATTACGGATACCTTAAATCATAGTGTGGTAAAAGGGCATTATGCTGAGGTGTTTAGAGCAAAGGATTCGGTCTTTATTACCAAACGCGCATTGGCAATTACTGTACAGGAAAACGATTCAGTTTATATCCATAGTGATACGCTTAAGGTTACTGGAAAACCTGAACATCGTATTACTAGGGCTTATTACAATGCTAGAATTTATAAGAGCGATTTAAGCGGTAAAGCAGACTCCATTCATGCCGACCATAAAACAGGCTTGACCCAGTTGATTAATTTATCACGGTTTTCTTCATCCGATGTGTTTGCTACTAAGAGAAATCCAGTGTTATGGAATTTGGGTAATCAAATGACCGGCGACACCATTCATTTAATCTCCAATGTTGAAACCGAACAACTAGATTCATTAAAAGTGTTTAATAATGCCTTTTTGATTAGTAAAGACACTATAGGGAATTCAAACGGTTTTAACCAAATTAAAGGACAATTGCTTATTGGTCTGTTTGAAGACAACAAATTATATAATGTGGATATTATTAAAAATGCCGAAAAAATATACTATTCGCGCAACGATAAAAACGAATTGATTGGTATTGACAAATCTAAATCTGGAAGGATTAATATTAAGATTTCCGACAATACCATTGAAGAAATCAGACTTCTTCAACAAATAGATGGTACTTTATCTCCGCCATCCAAATTTCCGGAAAATGAAAGTAAGTTTAGAGGTTTTGACTGGCGAGAGGAAGAACGCCCGAAAAGTGTTGAGGATTTATTTAAAGATGATCCACCGTTACAACTCCCAATTATAAAAGGGTTGGATGCATATGTGCCACAAGAGGAATTTTTTGATGATGCCTTATTGCAACGTATTGATGATGCAGAGGACAAAACCTCCGATAAAGAAAATAAGAAAGAAAATAAAGCGGCCAGACAACTTCCCAAACCAATACAACAGAATCGTGTAAAAAAAGACACAACAAAATACCCATTACCAGCTAAAAAAATAATCAAATCGCCCAAAAAAGACAATTGATGATTGATGATTTTTTCAGATATCAAGCGCAAACTACCACACATCCTTTGGCTATGGAGGTATCTTATGCCGAAGGCTCCTATATCTATGACAAAAACCATAAAGCCTATTTGGATTTTGTCGCAGGAGTATCGGCTTGCAGTTTAGGACACAGACATCCTAAAGTTGTCACGGCTATAAAAACACAACTCGATTCCTATATGCATGTGATGGTGTATGGTGAATACGCCCAAAAACCAGCAGTTGAGTTGTCTAAATTATTGGCCAAACATTTACCAAAACCTTTGGAAACCACTTATCTCACCAATTCCGGTACTGAAGCCATTGAAGGCGCCTTGAAATTGGCAAGACGTTTTACGGGACGAAGCGAAATTGTATCAGCACATCATGCCTATCACGGTAACACTATGGGGTCTTTGAGCATTATGGGATTTGAAGAACGCAAAAAGCCATTCCGTCCATTGATTCCAGACGTTAGGTTTATTGAATTCAACAGTGAACAAGATCTTTCAAAAATCACTCACAAAACTGCTGCCGTGGTTTTGGAAACCATTCAGGGAGGTGCAGGCTTTATTGAACCCAAAGATGGGTATTTAACCAAGGTTAGAAAACGTTGTGACGATGTTGGAGCTCTATTGATTTTAGACGAAATTCAGCCAGGATTTGGTCGAACCGGAAAACTTTTTGCCTTTGAACATTATAACTGTATCCCGGATATTTTGGTTACAGGAAAAGGTCTTGGTGGTGGAATGCCAATTGGTGCCTTTACAGCTTCAAAAACTATGATGGATACCTTAAAGGACAACCCAAAACTTGGACATATCACAACGTTTGGAGGGCATCCAGTTATTGCGGCGGCTGCATTGGCTACGGTAAAGGAAATTACAGAAAGTGATTTAATGGAAAAAGTAGGAGAAAAAGAACAGTTGGTCCGAAAGCATTTGGTGCATCCGCTTATTAAAGACATTAGGGGAAGAGGGTTAATGTTGGCCGCTTTAACACCTTCAGCAGACATAACAAATCAGGTGATTTTAAAATGTCAGGATGAAGGACTCATCTTGTTTTGGCTACTATTTGAACCCAAAGCTATCCGAATTACGCCTCCATTGACCATTTCAAATGAAGAAATCATCAAAGGTTGTCAGGTGATAACTCAAGTTTTGGACATGATATCAAAGTAAATGCATAAGTCAAAATATAGTTCTAATGCATTGATTTTCATAAATTAAGACCGTATTAATTCAAATCATACTCGAACTGTTAATTACTTTGTTGAAAACATTAACTTCAAAAAGGTCTTTTTTTTAATGATAACACTAATTTTAATTCAACGAACTTTAACAACTGCTTATGGAGTTTAGTCAACAAGACGACAACGACAATCTTTCGCTTACCAAATTTGAATCTATGCTTAAAACGAACCATGTTTTATTCTTCGATTCAAACGAATTTGAAAATATCATCCACTATTATTTAGAGAACGGTAAAATTGCTTTAGCCAAAAAAGCAATCAAATTGGGTTTGGAACAACATCCAACATCCGTAAACCTTAAACTCTTTAAAACAGAAATCTATATTTTGGAAGACAAACTGAAAGAGGCTGATAAACTTCTTGACGAACTATATGAAATTGAACCTTCCAATGAAGAAATATATATTCAAAAAGCGAATGTTCTATCTAAACGGGATGAACACCAAAAAGCCATACATACACTTTTAATTGCTTTGGATTTAACCGATAATGACGAAGATGATGCCGATTTATATGCATTAATTGGTATGGAATACCTGTTTTTAGATCAATTTGAAAATGCAAGGGACTATTTTATAAAGTGTTTGGAACTGGATAATGATGATTATTCGGCCCTATATAATATCATTTATTGTTTTGACTTTATGGACCAAAACCAGGAGGCTATCACCTTTTTAAACCAATATTTGGACAGCAATCCATATTCTGAAGTCGCTTGGCACCAATTGGGAAAACAATATTTTACGACCAAGGATTACAAAAAAGCATTAACTGCTTTTGATTTCGCTATTATATCGGATGACAATTTTGTAGGTGCCTATCTAGAAAAAGGCAAAGTTCTTGAAAAAGAAAAACAATATAACGAAGCTATTGAAAACTATAAAATCACTTTGGCATTAGATGAACCTACCTCATTTGCATTATTGCGGATCGGGCATTGTTATGATAAAATGGGCAAGGACGATTTGGCGGTACAATACTTTTACAAAACCGTACATGAAGATCCCCTTTTGGATAAAGGATGGATTGCCATCACTAAATTTTATAACAAAAAACGCAATTACCAAAAAGCACTCTATTACATCAATAAAGCGATAAATATTGACTCTGACAATGTGATTTATTGGAAACTATACGCCCAGATCAATCATCGTTTGAATTTTTTTGAAGAGGCGGAACGAGGATACAAAAAAACCCTTGACCTCGGCAATTACGAGCTTGCCACCTGGTTATCGAGAGCCGATATTTTGATTCATTTGGGAGAATATAATGCGGGCATTTTAAATTTAATCCAAGCTGCAGAGTTTTATCCTGAAACTGCTGAGATTGAATTCAGACTTGCAGGATTGCACTATTCGTTACTTGAAACAGAAAAAGGCCAGTATCATTTAAAAAACGGTTTGCTTTTAAACGATGAATATCAGTTTATATTAGACGAACTATTTCCTAAGATTTTAGATAAAGTTTCCATCATGAAGTTTATTTCTGAAACCAAAAAATCTTCCAGCTAAATTTCCATACCTTTACGTTTCTTATTTTCAAAATAAAAAATGCAAAGACGTTTTTCAGATTATGTTCTCATTTCACTCAAAGGAATTGCTATGGGAGCGGCCGATGCCGTACCAGGTGTTTCAGGAGGGACCATAGCGTTTATTTCGGGGATTTATGAGGAGCTAGTTAATACTATTAGCAATATAGGTTTTTCCCTTTTTAAAACGCTCAAAAATGAGGGTATCTCGGCATTTTGGAAACAAGGCAATGGAAATTTTATATTGGCTTTGTTGTCTGGAATTATTATAAGCTATGTGTCCTTTATGAGGTTGGCCAAATATCTTATTGAACAGCATCCCATTCTGATTTGGTCATTCTTTTTTGGTCTGATTGTAGCCAGTATCTATTTTGTGGGCAAACAAATTAGAGCATGGAATTTGGCTATCGTTGTTGGGCTCATTTTTGGAGCTTTGTCTGCATATTATATTACAACCCTACCTTCAATGGCAAATAATGCACACCCATTATTTTTGTTTTTTGCAGGAGCATTGGCCATTTGCGCCATGATTTTACCAGGAATTTCTGGCTCATTTATTTTGGTTATTCTTGGTGCTTATAAAACCTTAAGTGATGCATTGCATGATTTTGATCTAAAAAGAGTGGTTTTGTTTGCTTTTGGTGCTCTTGTTGGCTTGTTAAGTTTTAGCCACGTTTTAAAATGGTTGTTCAAACATTATCATAATATCACTTTGGCCATATTAACGGGGTTTATTTTTGGATCTTTAAATAAAATTTGGCCTTGGAAAGAGGTATTGACCTGGAGGGAAAATTCCTCTGGGAATTTAGTTCCACTTTTAGAAAAGAGCATTTCACCTTCATCTTACGATGGAGATCCACAACTTGTTTTTTCAATTAGCTTAATGGTTATAGGTTTTCTAACTATCTTTATTTTAGAAAAGATAGGGTCAAAAAAAATATAAATGCAAAGTACAAGGACGTTTACAGATAGACTTTTCCTAGTCATTAAAGGGCTTGGGATGGGTGCTGCGAATAAAGTTCCCGGGGTTTCTGGAGGTGTTGTGGCCTTTGTAGCTGGTTTTTACGAAGAATTTATTTACTCCCTCCAGAAAGTCAATAAAACAGCCTTTAAATTGTTGTTTGATCGACGCTATAAAAGTTTTTATAATTATGTGAATGGAAGATTTTTGTCGTTACTTTTTTTCGGTATGATTGTAAGCTATTTTAGTGTGTCAAAAGTTTTGGATTACTTTTTGGAGCATTATGAATTATACGTTTGGAGTATGTTTTTTGGAATGATTATAGGTTCCATTTATTATATCAACAAAGATTTTAAAGATTGGAATTACAAAACTATACTGTCATTAATCATAGGCATCATTATTGGTATCAGCATCAGTTTTTTCGATCCTGCAAAAGAAAATGACAATCTATTATTCGTGTTTTTATGTGGCATCATAAGTGTATCGGGGATGACCCTCCCAGGGTTTTCAGGTTCTTTTATTTTGATTTTGTTGGGTAATTATGTTCTGCTTTTAGTAGATGCAGTCAATGCGCTTTCAGATACGTTTTATGATATTTTTAGCGCCAATTTTGATTTTATTAATAATCCTGAGCGCCTAACTTTGCTTAAGGTCCTTGGTATGTTTACATTGGGCTCTGTAGTTGGCCTAGTTACATTTTCTCATGTTCTGAGCTATATTTTAAAACTTTATAAGAGCATCACAACAGCTACAATTATTGGGTTTATTATTGGCTCATTGGGTGTGGTGTGGCCATGGAAAAAAACGATTTACAAAATCAGTTCAGATGGGCAAGCTTTACTAGATTCAACTGGCCGTAAAGTAGTGTCTAATTACAATCGTTTTATTCCCGAACTGAATACTGAAACTTATACAGCAATAGTTTTTATTATTATTGGAATTTTAATCGTTTTAGGATTAGAATGGTATGGACAAACAACCAGAAAAGATTATGCCTAAATTAGGTCTATTAGGGAAAAATATTTCGTATTCGTTCTCAAAAATCCATTTTGCTAAGAAATTTGCAAATGAAGGTTTACCTTATACTTACGAAAATTTTGACATTGAGACCATTTTTGAATTTCCTTCAATACTAAAAAACAATCCCGATTTGGTAGGACTCAATGTTACGATTCCCTATAAAGAGCAAATTATACCCTATCTTGATAGTATTGATAGAAAAGCGCAAGAAATAGGCGCAGTAAACACCATTACATTTTCCGCATCTGGACAACTCAAAGGTTACAACACCGATAGTTATGGATTTAATAAATCTATAGAACCACTCCTTAAACCACATCATAAAAGTGCCTTGATACTAGGAACAGGTGGAGCTTCTAAAGCTGTTGCCTATACTTTAAAAGCCTTACAGATTGATTATGATTATGTGTCCAGAACTCCTAACAACTTGGCTAAATTTACATATTCAGATCTAACCGAAAGTATTATCAAATCGCACCTTATACTCATTAATTGTTCACCCATTGGCACACATCCTGATGTCAATGCCTGTCCAAATATTCCATACGGCGGCATTTCAAAAGATCATTTGCTTTATGACCTTATTTACAATCCTATTCAAACGAAATTCTTATCTAATGGAGTGTCAAAAGGAGCGGTTACCTGCAATGGATTGAAAATGCTTGAATTTCAGGCAAAAAAGGCTTGGGATATTTGGAACTTGTCTTAATCTTGATAGTTGAGATTTGATCCAATTTTGGTTCGAATTAGCAGTTACTTTTTTGTATTTTGGTCTCTTGTTAGTATCTTTAACCTAAAATCAAATAAACATTGGAACAATGTCAAAGAAAGATAACCTGCAAAATGCAGATGGAAATGTAACATTAAATATTGATGAAAACAGTGAAACAGAGGTTTCAGAAAATGAAATCGAGCAAACTGTTAAAACACCAGATGAGGAAATAGAAGTTGAACAAGAAGCCGTTTTAGAGAAAAAGTCCAAAGCGTCGCCAAAAAAAGCAAAGAAAAAACAGGCCTCTACTGAAGTTGAACCCTCGGAACCAACACTAACGGATGCTAAGAAAGCTGATACCCATGTTGATGAAATTGAAGAATCCAATGCGGAAGATGCAGAAGATGAAAGTAATGTAGAGAGACATGGTTTAGAAGAGAAAGATTACCATGCCATGACCATGGAGCAATTGGTAAAAGAGTTTGAATCCTTATTGAAACATCAAAAAGTTCAAACCATAAAGCACCAAGTTGGTGAAATCAAATCGGAATTTGATTCAAAATTCTCGGAAATCCTTGAAGAAAAAAAAGAAGAATTTTTAAATGATGGAGGAAATGAAATTGATTTCTATTATTCTTCTCCTTTAAAAAAACAATTCAATTCGCTTTATAAAGAGTATAGAAATATTCTCAAGGCCTATTATAAAAATCTAGAATCGACTTTAAAAATGAATCTGGATGTAAGGTTACAGATCATTGAAGAAATTAAAGGGCTTATAAATGTTGAAGAGAACATTAACACAACCTATAAACATTTTAAAGAGTTGCAGGAACGATGGCGCAATGCTGGTCCAATTCCTCGTGACCGATACAATAACGCTTGGAACACCTACCACCACCACGTTGAAATATTTTACGATTTTCTGCATTTAAATCGTGATTTAAGAGATATGGACTTTAAACATAATCTCGATCAAAAGTTAAAAATTATTGAACGTGCAGAAGAGTTGGCCGCAGACGACAACGTCAACCGAACTTTCCGGGAATTACAAGTATTACATAAAATGTGGAAGGAGGATTTAGGTCCTGTCGACAGGGAACATCGTGAAAGCATTTGGGAACGTTTTAGCAACGCGACAAAAACCATTCATGATAAACGTCAGGCTTATTATACAGACATGGATAAAGCTTTCGAAAAAAATCTGGAGCGCAAAGAATCCATAATTGAAAAAATTGAAGCGATATCTAATGACACTGGTAACTCGCATCAAGCATGGCAGAATAAAATAAAAGCCATCGAAGCATTAAGAAATGAGTTTTTTAATGCAGGCAAAGTTCCAAGTAAAGTTAATGAAGCTACTTGGTCCAAATTTAAATCGGCAGTCAGGTCTTTTAACAGAAATAAAAATGCTTTTTATAAAGGACTTAAAAAAGATCAGTTTGATAACCTTCAGAAAAAACTGGATCTTATTAAAATAGCCGATGACAATAAGGACAGTGATGATTTTGAAACCGTTACTCCTTTAATGAAGAAAATTCAAAACGATTGGAAAAAAATTGGCCATGTCCCAAGAAAAGATAGTGATAAGATCTGGAAAAAGTTTAAAACGGCTTGCAACCATTACTTTGATAAAGTGCATGAGCACCACAAAGCAGAAAATAAAGAACTTTTTGAAGCCTTTGATAAAAAAACAAAACTTTTGGAAACCATTAAATCCATAGAACTTACTGGAAAACCAAAAAAAGACATGGACACCTTAAAGGAAAAAATTAAAGAGTGGAAAACTATCGGAAATGTCCCTTTTAACAAACGCTATATCGAAGGAAAGTTCAATAAAGCTTTGGACGACCTGTTCAATAAGCTTAAAATGGACAAGTCTGAAGTAGAAATGATAAAATTTGAAAACAAACTTGAAAATTTATCACAACCTGACGACACTAGATTATTGGACAATGAGCATAATTTCATAAGAAAAAAGATCGATGAAGTTAAAGGTGAACTCAATCAACTGGAGAACAATCTTCAATTTTTTTCCAATATAGATGAAGACAATCCTTTGGTTAAGGATGTATTGAACAATATTGAAAAGCACAAGGAGAATCTCATTGTTTGGGAGGAAAAACTCAAAAAACTTAAAGGCATGTACTAAATAATAAAATCCTATCTGCACAAAACAGATAGGATTTTACCCCTAACTAAACTAAATTTTAACCTTAATTACATCCGCTTAACTATATAATCAAGATTACCTACTTATGATTATGAAACTAAAAGTATTAGTTTCAATATAATATACGTTTTCCAACACACCCTTGGACTATCACATTTTAAAAAAATTAAATATTTTTAGCTTCTTCCCAAAACACATCCATTTCAGCAAGTGTCATGTCGTGCAACGATTTATTTAAAGTCTTAGCCTTAGCCTCTAAAAACTGAAAGCGTTTGATGAATTTTTTGTTGGTACGCTCTAGGGCATTTTCAGGATTGATATTTAAAAACCGAGCATAATTGACAAGGGAGAACAGAACGTCTCCCAATTCACTCTCCATTTTATCTGTATGGTTTAACTGCACTTCATTTTGAAGTTCCAGTAACTCCTCCTCTACTTTTTCCCAAACTTGTTGTGGCTTTTCCCAATCAAAACCAACTCCGGCGGCTTTATCTTGTATGCGATTGGCCTTTACCAATGCGGGCAAGCCTAATGGTACACCTTCCAAAACACTTTTTTTGCCTTCCTTTAGTTTAATTTGTTCCCAATTACGCTTTACATCTTCCTCATCTCTTACTTTAACATCTGCGTAAATATGTGGGTGACGTTCAACCAATTTGTCGCTGATACTATTACAAACATCGGCAATGTCAAAAGCATTGGTTTCACTACCAATTTTGGAATAAAACACAATATGGAGTAACACATCGCCAAGTTCTTTTTTTACCTCATCTAAATTGTTATCCAAGACGGCATCACCTAGTTCGTAGACTTCTTCAATGGTCAGATGACGAAGGGATTCCATAGTCTGCTTTTTGTCCCATGGACAATTATCACGAAGTTCATCCATGATTATCAATAAACGTTCAAAAGCCTTAAGTTGCTGTGTTTTGTCGGTCATATAACAATAGTATTGAAAGTCTTAAAAATACAATTTAAAGGAATTTCAAGACCACTTTAAGAAGATGTTTCTATTAAAAGATATTAACTGAAAAGAACTTTATTCCTCCACGTCAGATTTAGAATCTTCCGAAGTATCGTCAAGAATGTTTAACAGATTTTGAGCTTGTAGCAAGTTATACCACTGTAGCACTTTTTTAATATCGCTGGCATAAACACGATCTTCATCATAATCCGGAAGAATTTCAAAAAAGTATTCCTCCAAAATGTCTTTGGAGTCTTTATGGCTTATAGACGTAGGATTACCATTTTCTTTATCCTTAATCTTCTTAAATACATCGCGCAATGGCAGCTCTTTAGTTAAGGTATAAATGGCAATCTCACTTAATACGCTAACATTACTGTGCACATTTACGGTGACTTTCTTTTTATCGATAAGGGATTCTGCAACAAAA
>JBBKXS010000371.1:0-4464 GCA_037969605.1 Flavobacteriaceae bacterium | reverse complement strand
GTAAGCGGGTCTAAAAATGACGACTTCATCATTGGGTTTTATAAAAGTTGAAATAATCGTAAAAATAGCTTGAGTAGCTCCTGCTGTAACAGTGATTTCGGTTTCAGGATGATAACTTGATTGATAGAGCAATTCCATTTTTTTGGAAATAGCCTCACGCAATTCCAAACTTCCCGCCATTGGTGCATATTGATTGTAACCAGAGTTCATGGCTTTACTCACTAAATCAATAAGCTTTTGGTCGCTTTTAAAATTGGGAAATCCTTGGGACAGATTAATGGCATTATGTTTTGTTGCCAATGCACTCATTAACGTAAAAATGGTCGTGCCAACGTTTGGGAGTTTTGACTTGTGTTGCATAGCTACTTATTGATTTATAAAGAAACAAAAAATCCCAAACTAAACGCTTGGGATTTGATATTTTAATGAGATGCTTAAACCCCGCCTGCGTCGGGAAGGAAGTTCAGCATTACAATTTAGTAACGATAATACTCAGGCTTAAAAGGCCCATTTACTTCAACACCTATATAATCGGCTTGGTCTTTACGAAGTTCTGTCAGTTCCACGCCAATTTTTGCTAAATGCAATTGTGCTACTTTTTCGTCCAAATGCTTTGGTAACATATAAACTTTGTTTTCATAAGCTCCACTATTGGTCCACAATTCAATTTGCGCCAAGGTCTGGTTGGTAAACGAGTTGCTCATCACAAAACTTGGGTGGCCTGTAGCACAACCTAAATTCACCAATCGCCCTTCGGCCAAAATAATGATGTCCTTACCATTAACAGTATACTTATCTACTTGATCTTTGATGGTGTCTTTGGTATGGCCGTGATTTTTGTTTAACCAAGCGATATCAAGTTCATTATCAAAGTGTCCAATATTACATACTATGGTTTTGTCTTTCATAGCTTCAAAATGACGACTTTGTACAATATCTTTATTACCAGTTGTAGTAATTACAATATCGGCATTGGCAACCACGGTTTCCAATTTTTTTACTTCAAATCCATCCATAGCAGCTTGTAAAGCACAAATAGGGTCAATTTCGGTAACCGTAACAATGCTTCCTGCTCCTTTAAATGAAGCAGCGGTTCCTTTACCTACGTCACCATAACCACAAACTACTACACGTTTTCCAGCCAACATCAAATCGGTTGCACGTCGAATGGCATCTACAGCACTTTCACGACAGCCATATTTATTATCAAATTTAGATTTGGTCACTGAATCGTTGACGTTTATGGCAGGCATTGGCAAGGTTCCATTTTGCATACGCTCATACAAACGATGAACACCTGTTGTAGTTTCTTCGCTCAAGCCTTTAATTCCAGAAATCAGTTCTGGATATTTATCAAAGACCATATTGGTCAAATCGCCTCCGTCATCCAAAATCATATTCAAAGGTTTACGGTCTTCACCAAAGAAAAGCGTTTGTTCAATACACCACTCAAATTCTTCCTCATTCATACCTTTCCAAGCATAAACCGGGATTCCTGCAGCAGCAATCGCAGCCGCAGCTTGATCCTGGGTTGAGAAAATATTACAAGAACTCCAAGTCACTTCAGCACCCAAAGCTTTCAAAGTTTCAATCAATACTGCCGTTTGGATGGTCATGTGCAAACAGCCGGCTATTCGTGCACCTTTTAAAGGTTGGGAATTTTTGAATTCTTTTCGAAGGCTCATTAACCCTGGCATTTCGGCTTCGGCTAATTCTATTTCTTTTCTTCCCCAAGCTGCAAGCGAAAGGTTTTTTACTTTATTAGGTACGTAAGGAATTGTCTTTGTGTTCATAATTATATCTTTGTATATGTCTATATTTGCGATTGCAAAGATAACTATTAACTTTCAGAAAAGTAAATGCCTCTTTATAAAACTATAGCTCCAAATTCACAAACTACTGTTAAAATCTGGAAGATTACCGAATCGTATAACGATTTAATGCAACCCTTATCACTGAAAGCGGAAAGTTTAGAACGTGTTTTGGGCATGAAAAGCGAGATCCATCAGCGAGGGTTTTTAAGTGTACGGCATTTGTTGCATTCCTTTGGATATACCGATAAAGATTTGTTTTATGACAATAATGGTAAACCCCATTTGAAGGACGGAAAGTATATTTCCATTTCACATTCGTTTACGTTTTCTGGAGTTGTGGTTAGTGATACTGAAGTGGGTATAGACATTGAAAAGCAGCGTGAAAAAATAAGTATCATTGCCCATAAATTTGTAGGCTATGAGTTTGATTATTTGGTAAAAGAAGATGAAAGTTATATCAGAAAATTGACCGTGATTTGGTGTATTAAAGAATCACTTTACAAATTATTTGCTACTCCAGGGATGTTGTTTAGGAATCATTTTTTAGTCATTCCGTATATGTTGGAAGATATGGAAACGGTTTCATGGATAGATTTCAAGGGGATGAAATACAGATATCAAGCACAATTTTTGGAATTTGATGGGTTTACCTGTGCTTTTACCTTACCAACATAATGACATTAATTTATGACAACATATTAACATCGATTGATAAGGGAGAAAAGTTATTGGCTGTGTTAATTGACCCCGATAAATTGGCCATTGAAATGGCATCTGGTTTTATTGAAAAGGTTAATGCATCTATAGCGACCCATATTTTTGTAGGAGGTAGTGATGTAGAAGATAAACTTACAGAAGCTTTAGTTTTGGAAATTAGGAATTACACCAAACTTCCAATAGTGTTGTTTCCTGGCGATGTGTCCCAAATTACCCATAAAGCCGATGCGTTGTTGTTCCTCTCATTAATTTCAGGCAGAAACCCAGAATATTTAATTGAAAAGCATGTAGGAGCAGTTTCAAAATTGAAAGATTCAAAACTTGAAGTGATTCCAACAGGGTATATGTTGATTGAAAATGGGAAAGAAACATCGGTTCAAAAAGTAACAGGAACCCAACCTATGTTGCGAGCTAATGTTCAACTCATAGTAGATACAGCAAAAGCAGGGGAGTTGTTGGGTATGAAACTCATGTATCTTGAAGCAGGAAGTGGGGCAACACATCCTATAACACCTGAAATTATTTCAAAAGTGAAAAAGGAATTACGAATACCCTTGCTTGTTGGTGGTGGTATTAAAACAAAACGGCAATTACATGAAGCTTACAATTCTGGGGCCGATTTGGTGGTGATAGGAACTGCTTTTGAAGAGAATGAACATTTTTTTAATGACTTGAAATGAACAATATTTTAGACTTTTTTCTGGAACCTTATCACACGGCAACAACCCTAAATATTATTTTGGAAGTCATTGCAGCTTCATTTGGGGTTATAAGTGTGGTCTTTGCGAAGCGTGAAAATATTTTAGTGTATCCAACTGGTATTTTGAGCACAGGAATTTATGTATTTCTGTTGTCTCAATGGAATTTATACGGAGATTTGATCATCAACATCTATTATACTTTAATGAGTGTATTTGGTTGGTATATGTGGAGCAAAGTGATAGATTCACAAAAAAACCACATTCCCATTTCAAGAACCTCAACTCTTGACAAAATTAAGGCCACGGGTATTTTCGTCTTTACTTCAATATTTGTGATTATAGTTTATAGGTATTACAATGTGATGCCAAATTCACTTGGGTTTTTGGATAGTGTTAATTTCGCATATGCTCATTTAACTTCTGGAAGTTTAGAAGAATTCAGAATGGCAACGCCCTTTTTGGATACCTTTACCACAGGGGTATTTTTTGCTGCAATGTGGCTCATGGCACTTAAAAAAATTGAAAACTGGACCTTATGGATTTTGGGCAACATGGTATCCATACCATTATATTTTGTTAAAGGTTATGGTTTTACCGGCATTCAATACTTTATATTTTTAATTTTAGCAATTCAAGCCTACGGGGTATGGAAGAAAACCTTAAACAACAACCTGCAAACTGTATAAAAGTAGTCTTGTTTGGTCCAGAGTCTACAGGCAAAACGACGCTTTCAAGACATTTGGCCAGACATTATAATTCGGTTTGGGTTCCTGAATATGCACGTGAGTTCCTTCAAAATAAATGGAACAATGAACGCAAAACCTGTGAGCCACAAGATTTATTGCCAATTGCTAGAGGGCAAATGAAGCTCGAAAACAAACTGGCTCAAAAGACGAATACGGTTTTAATTTGTGATACAGATTTGTTGGAAACCAAAGTATATTCTGAAGCCTATTATGTGGGAAGTTGTGACCCTTTATTGGAAAAATATGCGCTTGAAAATAAATACGATCTCTACTTTTTGACGTATATTGACACACCTTGGGAAGCCGATGATTTGCGCGACAAACCTAATGAAAGGGAACGTATGTTCAGGGAATTTGAACAGGAACTCATTAAACAAAATAGGCCTTATGTTTTGCTTAAAGGGAATAAAAAAACCAGACTAGAATACGCAATAAAACATATTGATAAATTAATCAAAAAGAAGCATTAAATGTTTTCTGCAAATG
>JBBKXS010000370.1:0-4077 GCA_037969605.1 Flavobacteriaceae bacterium | reverse complement strand
ATCCAAAAACGATTAAGGATATTAAACAGCTTATCATTTTTTCTAAAGAACATAATTCCTCATTAATTCCCAGGACCGCTGGCACTTCCCTTGCGGGACAATGCGTTGGAACAGGAATTGTGGTTGATGTTTCCAAAAATTTCAGAAAGATTCTGGACATAAATGAAAAAGAAAAAACGGTTACTGTACACCCTGGAGTTGTTCGTGACGAGCTGAATAATTATTTAAAACCATTCAACTTATTTTTTGGACCTAATACTTCTACTTCAAACCGCTGTATGATTGGCGGTATGGTTGGAAACAATTCTTCTGGTACGACCTCAATCCAATATGGAGTAACACGCGACAAAGTTTTAAAATTAAAAACTCTTTTGAGTGATGGAAGTGAAGTTGTTTTTTCTAAAATTTCAAGAGAAGAATTTCAGAATAAGAAAAAATTAAATACACTTGAAGGTGATATTTATAAAACAATCCATTCCGAACTTGCTTCCGAAACGGTTCAAAACAGAATAAAAAAGGAGTTTCCAAAACCAGAAATCCATCGTCGTAACACAGGTTATGCCATAGATGAATTAATTAAATCCGAGGTCTTTTCAAATTCTAATGAGCCTTTCAATATGTGCAAACTATTGTCTGGAAGTGAAGGTACTTTGGCTTTTACAACGGAAATCACTTTACAATTAGACGATTTACTACCAAAGGAAAGTGCCATGATTGCCTTACATTTTAAGACCATAGAAGATTGTTTAAATACTGTTGAAACGGTTATGAGGCACGATTTACATACCTGCGAAATGATGGACAAATCAATTTTGGATTGTACCAAACGAAACAAGGCACAACAGGAAAATAGGCAGTTTATTCAAGGTGATCCAAAGGCCATTTTAATGTGCGAAGTAAAATCTCAAACAAAGGAAGATTTGGATAAACAAGTAAATGCTTTACTTGATTCAATAGAAGCATTGAATCTAAGCTATGCTAATCCTATTTTATTAGGGAATGATATAGACAAAGCTGTAGAACTGCGCAAAGCAGGATTGGGTCTGTTGGGAAATATGATTGGTGACAAAAAATCGGCAGCCTGTATTGAGGATACTGCGGTTGCTTTGCCAGATTTGGCCAATTATATAAGTGAGTTCACCCAGCTTATGAAAGGCTACAATCAAGAAGCAATTTATTATGCACACGCAGGCGCAGGGGAATTGCATTTACGCCCCATACTTAATTTAAAAAACCAGGAAGACCTTGTTTTATTTAGAAAAATCACAACTGATGTAGCTCACTTAGTAAAGAAATATAAAGGCTCTATGAGCGGTGAACATGGTGATGGCATAGTTAGGGGCGAGTTCATTCCTTTTATGATTGGAAATGAAAATTATGAAATTTTGAGGCGTATCAAATCTTCTTTTGACCCACAAAACATTTTTAATCCAGGTAAAATTGTGGATGCATATCCCATGGATAAAGCATTGCGATATGAAGTTGATCGAGTTGAACCAGAAATAGAGACTGTTTTAGATTTTTCAGAATCTATGGGAATTCTTCGAGAAGCCGAAAAATGTAATGGTTCAGGGGATTGTAGAAAGCTTCCAGAATTTGGTGGCACAATGTGTCCCAGTTATAGAGCTACCCATAACGAAAAGGATACCACAAGAGCAAGAGCCAATGCCTTACGCGAATTTTTGACCAATTCTGTCAAGCCCAATAAATTTAATCATAAGGAATTAAAGGAAGTCTTTGATTTATGTTTAAGCTGTAAAGCCTGTGCCAGTGAATGTCCGAGTAGTGTGGATGTGGCAAGTCTAAAAGCTGAGTTTCAATACCAATACCAAAAAGAAAACGGTGTGAGTTTAAGGACTAAAGTATTTGCCTATAACAATACCTTAAATATATATGGAAGTAGGGTTCACCGACTTTCAAATTTTTTATTTTCCAATGAATTTACATCTACTATTATAAAACAATTGTTAGGAATTGCCAAAGAAAGAAGCTTGCCATTATTATCAAATATCAGTTTAGATAACTATCTTCAAAAGATTAAAAGTCAAGAGTATAAAAAAAATATTATTAAAACAGTGTATTGGTTTAATGATGAATTTACTAACCATCTGGATGCACAAATTGGAATTGATGCTATTGAACTTTTAAGGACTTTAAATTATGAGGTTAGGTTTATAAAACATGCTGAATCTGGCAGGTCATTTATGTCTAAAGGAATATTATTAAAAGCCAAACAATTAGCTAACCAAAATGTTTCAGCCTTTAAAAATTTAATTACCGAACAAACACCATTGATAGGAATTGAACCATCAGCAATTTTGACATTTAGGGATGAATATTTAAAATTGGCTGATGATAGGGAATCAGCTAAAGCAATAGCTAAGCACAGCTTATTGATTGAAGAATTCATTCAGAACGAAATTGAATTGGGCAATATAAAATCAGACCAATTCACTAAAGAAGCCAAAACGATTAAATTTCATGGGCATTGTCATCAAAAGGCCTTGACAAATCAATTGTCAAGCTTTGCCGTTTTAAACTTACCCGAAAACTATAACGTCACCATCATTCCAAGTGGTTGTTGTGGTATGGCTGGAAGTTTTGGTTATGAAAAGGAACATTACGAAGTTAGTATGCAAATAGGAGAGCAGACCTTGTTTCCAGCGATTAGAAATGCCAATAAAGAGCTTGTAATTTCTGCCAATGGTACCAGTTGCAGACATCAAATTAAAGATGGGACATCTAGGGAAGCTTTGCATCCCATCACAATTTTAAAAGATGCACTGTTATAATTTTTGTTTCTTTAATTTTAAAATTACTTTAGCATTCTAAACGATGGAAACAAATTACAAAAATCAATAAATGGCGGGAAATACCTTCGGAAAATTATTTAAACTGACCACGTTTGGGGAATCACATGGTGTCGCCATTGGAGGTGTTATTGATGGCTGTCCATCAGGTCTTGAAATCGATTTTGAAGCGATTCAAGCTGAAATGAACAGACGCAAACCAGGGCAATCAGAAATTGTGACCCAACGCAAGGAACCGGATACTGTTGAATTTTTATCAGGAATATTTGAAGAAAAAACGACAGGTACTCCAATAGGATTTAACATTCAAAACACCAATCAAAAATCTCAAGATTATTCACATATTAAAGATGTTTTTCGTCCAAGTCATGCCGATTATACTTACGAAAAGAAATACGGAAACCGTGATTACCGCGGTGGTGGACGAAGTTCGGCACGTGAAACCGCATGTAGGGTAGTTGCGGGAGCGATTGCAAAGCAACTTTTAAAGGATGTTAAAATTAATGCCTTTACTTCTTCAGTTGGAGACATTTTTCTAAATAAACCTTATCAAGACCTTGATTTTTCAAAAATTGAAGCGAATGCAGTCCGTTGTCCAGATGAGGGAACAGCTGAACTTATGATCAATAGAATAAAAGAAATCAAAAAAGAAGGGGATACCATTGGCGGCACTGTAACCTGTGTGTTGCAAAACGTTCCTATTGGACTTGGTGAACCCGTATTTGATAAACTTCATGCCGAATTGGGCAAAGCAATGCTGTCCATCAATGCCGTTAAAGGATTTGAATATGGAAGTGGCTTTTGTGGCGTACAAATGAAAGGCAGTGAGCACAACGATTTGTTCAATGAAGACGGAACCACCAAGACCAATCTTTCAGGTGGGATACAAGGGGGTATTTCCAACGGTATGGATATTTATTTTAGAGTAGCCTTTAAACCTGTGGCAACCCTTATCCAAAAACAGAATGCTTTGGATAGCTACGGCAATATAGTGGAAATGCAGGGAAAAGGTCGTCATGATCCTTGTGTGGTACCCAGAGCGGTGCCTATTGTAGAGGCTATGGCAGCATTGGTCATCGCCGATTATTATTTGCAGAATAAAATATATAAGTAGCTACTCCTGCTTTCGGCTAAATATTTTGCAAATGCAAAAGGATATCGCCTCTATCAGGGCTAAATAATTAAATCGAAATGTTCATGAAAAAACTCGCATTACATTGGAAAATCCTTATTGGGATGGTATTGGGAATTATTTGGGCATTATTGT